>OY970291.1:0-142500 GCA_963716165.1 Terriglobia bacterium
TCCTCAGCGCGATAGGCGAAGCCCTTCTTCGCCAGCTTGGCAATGAACTCAGCCATCTGTTCAATGTGATCAGTGGCGTAGACAAAATGCGGTGGCTCAATATTCAGCGTTTTACTGTCTTCGCGAAATGCTTTTTCATACTTCGCGGTATATTGTTTTACGCTGACCTGGTCGCGAGCCGCATTTCGGATAATCTTGTCATCGACATCCGTAACATTCATCACATAATGCACATCATATCCGCTGTACTTCAAAAATCGTTGCAGGATATCGACAGCAACGAACGTGCGAAAATTCCCGATGTGGCCATAGTCGTAAACAGTAGGCCCGCAAGCGTACATGCGGACCTTCCCTTCGTCGATCGTACGGAAATCCTCGACCTTGCCGGAAAGCGTGTTGTATAGGCGTAATGGCATTCTTAAATTTTGCGTAAAAGAATTTTCATTCTAGGCAGCACAGGCCAGCATGGTCAAATGACTATAGCGACATCAGGCTTCCACTTTCGCCAGGAAACTCTTGAGCTCGGGCGGTAACTCCGCCGCAAACGAAAGCTGTTTCTGGGTTCGCGGATGGGTAAATTGCAGCTGCGCCGAGTGCAAGAAATTTCTTTGCAACGATGCCCACGCCGCATTCTTTCCCCGCAACTCACGTGGCGCACCGTAAAGCGTATCGCCGGCGACCGGCAATCCTAAAGATGAAAGATGCACGCGAATCTGATGGGTGCGTCCGGTATCGATTTTCACTTCCAAGAGTGCAAACTTGCCCACAGCCGAGTCGTAGCGTTTCTGGACGGTGTAATGAGTAACGGCTTCACGGCCACCACTGCCGCGCGTAGTCATACGAATGCGACGAACATCATCTCGACTGATAGCGGCGCTGATGGTTCCCTGATTTTGTTCCGGCCATCCATGCACGAGAGCGATATAAGTTTTCTTTACTTCCCGCCCAGAAAATTGAGAAGCCAGTTTCCTATGCGCTTCGTCATTTTTCGCAACGACGATCAATCCGCTCGTCTCTTTATCGAGGCGATGAACAATTCCGGGCCGCAATTCGCCGCTCATCGAAGAAAGATGATTGAAGCGGTAGAGCAGACCATTCACCAGCGTTCCGCGATTGCGCTCTGCCTCGGTTGCGCCCGCACCCGCATGTACCATCATCCCGGCAGGCTTATTGATTACCGCAAGATCATCGTCCTCGTAAACCACATCCAGCGGGATGTTTTCTGCAAGCGCGCGAAGCGGCGGAAGCTGGGCCTCTCCGAGGATCGTGATTTTTTCTCCACCACGCAAGCGAAACGAAGATTTTTCTGCAACATCATCGACCAGGACTTTTTCTTCGCCTATCAACAACTGCACACGAGCACGACTCGTCTCGGTGAGATGCGAAGCGAGATACTGATCGAGGCGTTTATCTGCCTGATCGGGAGCGACTTCAATCGTGATGGGATAATCCGTCAATTAACGCGCAACCGTGACCGGCACGCGAGTCCCAGCATTGCTGCGCAGCCACCAAACCGCGCCACCGAACAACACCAGGCAAATGGAGATCAATTGTGTTCCTGTCATAATCCCGCCAAACACAGAACCGCGGCCGGGATCGTCGCGAATGAATTCGAGAAAGAATCTCGCGATCCCATAAAGAATGAGATAAGCGGCGAACACTTGCCCATCGAATTTCTTTCTCTTAAATAACCACATCAGGAAAAAGAAATTAGCCAGCTCCACCGCAGCTTCAAAAAGCTGCGTCGGCTCAAGTCGGACATTCAACGGAGTGCCTACCAATTCATAGGCCAGCGGATTCTTAAATGTAACTCCCCATATATGCGTAGTTGCCTTACCGTAGCAACAGCCAGCCGCGAAACATCCTACGCGGCCAATCGCGTGTCCAAAAGCGAGACCCGGCGCAAACGCATCACACGTTGCCATGGCAGGCATGCGGTGCTTGCGCAAAAACCACGCGCCCGCAACTAACGCAGCCAGCAATCCGCCAGAAAATACGCCTCCCGCCTGCAGCGTGTTGATGCTGAAAATGTCGCGCGGATGGGCTGTGTAATAGCCCCAGTCGTTGACGATGTATAGGACCTTCGCGCCAACAATTCCCGCAAGCACCACCACAATGCCTAGGTTCCAAGCATCATCCGGATCGATTTTCTGTTTTGCGGAGTTGCGAACGCTGATCCAAAGTCCGCACAAAACTCCCAGCGAGACTAAGAACCCATACGTGGGGAGATTGAAATTGCCGAGATGAAAAAGTCTAGGAAACACTAGGTATTTAGATGCAAAGTTTCAGGATTTCGCGAAATCCTAGTTTAGCAGGATTGCCCGGCTAAGGCGCATGCCGCAGAAAGGAGCAAAAGAGAAGCCGACCCACCTGAGCCGTGTGTTGGGCCGAGAATGAACCCGTCGGTAGACGATGGGAGCCCGCCGCAACCCTTTAGGCGTCTCCGCGTGGCGGAGCATGGCACACCGGGTCGTATATACGAGTCAAGCCCCCGTTCATTCAGTGTTGGTTCAAAAATCGGTTACCAACATCACGAACACCGTAGGTCAGCTTTCAGTGTTGGATGCTAGAAAAATCTGAGAAGATTCGCAAGAGGAAAAGTAGAAATAGTTGGCACTCCGCTTGCCAGCGACTTTCGTAAGTGGAAAAAAATTATGACGCAATGTATTCCACCGCACTTCTCCCTGACCGTCGGACGCTTCTCAGTTCGGAGGCAGCAACGGTTTTCTCGTCATCACAAATTTATATATTCCATCCATATGGATTATTGCCTGCGATGCAGTTCGGTGGTAAAGTTCTTTCGTCCGCTGTTTTCAAGATAATACACTCCGAGCGCTCCCGCTCGGTAAACTTCAGCAATCCCGCGTGGAGCGCCCCCTCCCCGGCATACGCTTTGCATTAGGAGTCCATCCATGAATCGCCAGCGCATCTCACAAGCCCTGAAATCTCTGCGAACAATATCGACTGTCGCAGTACTCGCCGCATTTTCAATGGCTGCGCTTGCCGCAGCCCATGCTCAAACCTTGAACGTCATCTACAACTTCACAGGTCAAGCCGATGGAGGTCAGCCCGGCGGCAATTTGATCGCAGACTCTTCCGGCAATTTGTACGGCACGAGCATGGTTGGAGGCGATATGTCCTGTCCAACCGGGCAAGGGTGTGGCACCGTATTCAAACTTTCCTCCGCTGGTGGCGGGAATTGGACCGAAACCGTCCTTTACGCTTTCACCGGCGCTGCGGACGGGAGCCAACCTATTGGAGGCCTGGCGATCGATGCGTCAGGCACCTTATACGGAACAACGTTCAATGGTGGCAGCTTTGTCGGCAAAAGGTGCAGCCGCGACGGGTGCGGAACCGTGTTCAAGCTTTCGCGCTCAGGCGGAGCATGGCATGAAACGGTGTTGTATGCCTTCGCAGGCGGGTCCGATGGCCTCACACCTTTTGGCAACCTGACCCTTGATGCATCAGGCAACATCTACGGCGTGAGTACATACGGAGGCAGCGACCAAGGCACTTGCGGAACCGCTGGGTGCGGCAACGTATTCGAGCTTTCACCCCATGGCGATGGCACGTATGTCGGGAAAATCCTGCACATATTTACCGGAGCGAAAGATGGAAACCAACCCCAGGGCTATCTGGCCCTCGATTCCTCCGGAAATATCTACGGGGAAACTCAGTTCGGCGGTGGCTCCCTGCAAATTTGTGAGAAGCCCTACGGCTGCGGCGCTTTGTATGAACTCTCTTTCATCGGAGGAGTTTGGAAAGAGCACGTGCTTCACAGCTTCAACGGTGGTCCCAACGGAGCGCTACCCATAGGCGGCCTGACTTTCGACGGTTCGGGAAATCTTTATGGAGCGACACAATTTGGCGGGGACCGTACTCTCTGCACCCACGGATGTGGAGTTGTGTTCGAGTTTTCACCGACCACAGGAGTGGAAACTCCGCTTTATGCTTTCCCGACAGGGTTCGTACAAAACGGCGCCGTACCAAGCCACTTGAACTTTGACTCTCATGGAAACTTCTTCGGAACAACCGAATTGGGCGGAGAGAATCTGTGCGGCGCGGACTCGTACTGCGGCAGTGTATTCAAGTTCTCCCCGAACGGCACTGGAGGCTGGAACGAGACGACCGTGTATTCGTTTGTGCCCGGAAACGGCTTCACCAGCCCAATCCAGCCGTACACTGGAGTCATTCCGGACTCGGCCGGCAATCTCTATGGGACAACTCAATACGGTGGGGATAGCGGAAATCCGTGTACGGCTTGCGGTACCGCTTTCAAAGTCACGCCATAGCTGAGAATTAGCTGAGCAATATTCGGTCCGGCATCACTTGTCATCGCTGCCGGGCCGAATCATTTTTTATGGCTGCACCGGCTCTTCTGCCCAATAATTGCTTCTAGCTAGAATGCTGCCCTTCGCTGGATCTTTCAATTGCACGTGGATCTCATGTAGACCCGGTTTCGGATTCTTCGGTGCGAAACTCAACAGATAACGGCTGTGTAAATGATTATCAAAATCGTTGAGATGAGTCTCGAAGCGCTTGCGCGACTGAAACATCTCATATTCGCCGCCAGTCATAGAACAAATCGTTTTGGGGATATTTTTTCTCATCGCATTCCCAGCCAGGATTAGAGGCGCGAGTAAGTCGGGACTAGGACTCATGTCCTCTTTATTGCTGCCTCGCCCCGTATCGAGCAAATTCGACATTCCCGGCGAAAAGGCCAGCGCGTACACCACAATATTGCTGTCTCCGATCGACGCAATCACGTCATCAATCTTGGCGAAGTGGCTTCCGTGATCACGGGTCTCGCTGATCAAGAGCAATACTCGCTGGCGATCTTTCCCGACTTTACTCAACAAATTCGCAGAATATTTCACCACATCAAGAACCGCCGCCCCGCCCTGTCCGGATTCAATACTGTTGAGCGCCTTCTCAACCAAGTCGGGATTGCCGGTGAAATCCTGCGCAAGATCAATCTCGCGGTCGAAAGTTACAACGGCGGCTTCCAGATTTTCCTGATGAAGTATGGGATCAAGCATGGACGCCAGGCCCTTCATCCGTCCAAGTTCATGGTAGTCAGTCTGGACTGCGATGATCAGCGAGATTGGTTGCTCTTCGGCAACTTCATCCAACCGTATGGGCTGCTCAACATCGTTATCTTTCAAAATGAAATCGCTCGCCTGCAATCCGTAAACAATTTTCCCGCGAGCATCCTTTACCAGCGCCGGCACGAGAACGACGTTGGACTGCGCGCGAAAGACAGGTTCCTGAGGGCTAGGTTCTTGAGGACTGACTTGCTGACCGAGAAATGTGGCAGAGAGGAAAAACAATACCGCAAGAAGCTTGGCTGATTTAGCCGGCACGGCGATCGTCAAGAACTTCATCCAACGCATTGGCAAGGTGATGAGCGCGCTTCTGGTAGTCGGCGCTTCCGCCATCTTGCTTACGCTTCAGCAGATGATATTCGTCGGCAATGTTCAGCGCTGCAAGCACTGCCAGGCGCGCGGTTTCTACCGTATGTGTTTGTTCCGCAACGGCTCGCATTTTCGAATCTACATATTCGGCAAGCTGAATGATGTATTCAGGATCGGAACCGCGCAGATTGTATGCCTGGTCGAAAATTTCGACACGCACGCTGGCTGCATCCGGACTGGTCGCGGGAGGTTTGGTCGCGGTAGCCATCTGTCAGCTCCTTTCGAAAACCACTCTAGCTTGCAGCTTTTTCTTGTTCGTGGGCTACATCTTCTATTTGATGCAACATCTTCTCGACGCGCCCGCGAATCTCTTCCCGCTCGCGCTTTAACTGAATCATCTCGCGGCGAAGCGTTGCGCTTTCTTCTTTCAACTCATCCAATTGCTCGCGCACTCGCTTGGTTTCGCGCTCTGCCACCGCTGCCGACTCGCGTGCCGACTTGTACATCTCAATAGTGCGATAGATTTTTTGTTCCAGCGCTTGAAAATCGTCTGCCGGAACCTGCGCCGATACCTCTGTTTCAGCCATTTTTACCGTCATGATTGCACGTCTTCTTAAGGAGATTTACAACTTGAGCCGAGTATAACGCAGAAGCCCGTGAGGAAAACGTTGAATGCATCCTCCATAGGATAATAGCGGTTTCCACAAAATAGATCCGCAACTGTGCAGATCCTTATACATCAGAGAAAATGCTAAACTTCGCCGTATGCGAGTCTTTCTCCTAACATTTTCGCTATTACTTGCTTCCTATTCTTCTGTGCTCGCGTGTGAGTGCGGTCCGCCTGGCCGTGCATCGAGATATATAAAGTCCGCGAGCGTAGTTTTCGTCGGTAGAGTTTTGTTTACAGATGATGATGGAAGCGGCAAGTTTACCCAGAAGACCTTGGTTCATTTCGCAGTAGAAGAGGGATTCAAGGGCATTCAGCCTGGAGTGCACGACGTTTGGGTTGATCCAGGGAGCTGCACATCTTGCTACGCCGAATATCACCCTGGTGAGCGCTTCCTGCTGTTTGGTTACGGCGGACGTCTCCTGCCTCCAGATAGTCAGGCCGTGTCAGTTGCGAACGAAGGTTGTAAATCCAAGCTACTGCCGGCTGAAATAGACCCGAACCATCCACCGAAAATTTATGCGGCTCCAGAATGCGCTGGAACTAGCATCCTTACGCCGGAAACCGAACACTCGGTCGCGCGCGATCTTGTCTATCTTAGGAAATATAAAGCGCGGGAACAAAAGGCAAAATCACAGAAAGGTAAGGCCGATACCGACTGAATTTCAAGCAGTCGCGTTCAGTTCAGCTTCTCCACTTCAACGTCACCGGCCCGTCCATCGGATGCCGCATCTCCATCCCGCTCCGCCGAGATTCAAGATATGCAGCCTTCAATTGGAAGTACCACTTCGCGGGACGGTCTGCATCATCAATCAACATCAGATGAGGATTGTGTTTCAGCCCCTCTGACTGATCCTCCATCGTCTGACGGTCCTGCTCCACGAACTTTGCAAACACGAATTTCAATAAATTCGGCGCGAATGGAACATGTCGAAATAAATTCCAACATGCAACCACGTCAATCCGGCTATGGTTTCTGGTGATCGGAGTGACCGTCGTCAACGAAGAAAACCAATACTTCCCTGCCCGTATCGTTTCCAAGCGAAGGTTGGGCAGCACGAAATCAATCGTCGTAGTAATCGAGTCGGCATCTGCATAGAACCGCAACAGCTTGTAGGGAGCGCTGTTCGAGCTCGGTGCGTGCGCGCTCATTCGGAAGCCATTAGGGATCGGTTCGAAATTCTTCCGCTTCTCATGCATGCTGCTCTGCGTTCGCCACCACCACGATTGATGAACGAATGGCCCGTGCGCGGGATCCATTAATCCGATGATGCCGTGGTCCACGCTGCAAGGCAGTTCCGCCATGAGATGCGCGATCTTATATTTTTCGCTGAAGATCGGAACGCGCGGCGCAGGAAACAGGGGCGCTTCAGCCTTTGTGAATCCCGCACCGGCAGGCAAGGGCTCAGGGACAAATACCCACACATAATCGTCGTGCTCTTCGCAGGCATAGCTACCCGCGTAGATGCGATCGACTTTTAATTTCTGATCTGCGGTAAGCGATGGAATGACCTGGCACTGCCCGCTATGCGCGTCAAATTTCCAGCCATGATAACTGCACTCGACATTCTTGCCGTCAAAATGCCCGCAGGAGAGTGGCATGCCGCGATGGGGACATGCGTCACGTAACGCAAATGCTTTGCCGGATGCATCTCGACCCAGCACCAGCGGGATTTCCAGCAGCATCGCCTTATGCAATCGGTCGCGAGTCAGGTGCTCGCTGGCCATGGCGCGATACCAGAATCCGAACAACATCAGCGAATCGGGTGCCTGCCAATCTGGAAGCTCAACGGGGATCGCTTGGGACATAGGCTCAACGGCAGGTTACTACATTCAACTTTGCCGAATCCAAGTGAGAGCATTTTAACGTTCGAGAAACTCTAGTAACCACCCTACTTTCAATAGCTTACCAATGCTGCTCTCCGAGACAAATTACCACCCTTCGGTAACTTTGCCTCTTGTTGACCCAACCCTATAATCAGCCTTTGCCAATGCCACGCACAATTCGAACACAGTTAAGCCGGGCGCGGGCAGCATTTTGCCTCGCTGCGACGCTTTACCTTTTCTCGTCCTTCGCACAGGCGGAAGCTGAACGCGGCACCATGGTGCCCATCATCACCGCCAGCGCAGACGAGCATGGCCACACTGTTTTCGTGAACGATTCTTTCGCCGCAGCGCCCCGTACCGAGTCATCGACCGGCCAAAGCGGACTGGTTTATTGGAGTAGTCTCGAAAAGCGCTGGAAATCCGTGCCTTCGGCGAACATGAAAGCCGCTCGCTCGGCAGCCGCGGAAGTAAATCATTATCTGGATCGTCGCTATCTGAGGAGTGACTTCACGCGCACCGCGACCGAACATACTTTTACTCAACAGGAAGTCGAGACCGCAATCGAGCAGGCGGCTTCACGTCATAATGTGGATCCTAAACTGGTGCGCGCAGTGATCAAGGTGGAGTCGAATTTCAATCCCAATGCGGTATCGAGCAAAGGTGCAATGGGACTGATGCAGCTCATGCCGCAAACTGCAAGGTCGCTGAACGTCACGAATCCGTTTGATCCGCAACAGAATATCGATGCCGGCGTCCGCCAGCTAAAACATCTGATGGAAAATTATGGCGGCGATGTTCGTCTTACCCTGGCCGCATACAATGCTGGCCCAGGGGCTGTCGCCCGCAGCGCAGGCGTTCCGCATTTTGCTGAGACCCGAAATTACGTCAAACGCATCACCCAGCTCTATAACGGTGGAGTAGTCGACAGCAGTTCACGCTACCTCAACGGCCCGTTCAGAGCGCCTGTACAAGTCGAACGCGACGCCCATGGCGTCCTCTACATAAGCAATACCGACTAAGTCCTTTCCGCTCTTCAATCCAGACGCACCTAATTAGTTAGCTAGCGCAATTTCGTCGGAGGGTATGTAGTTATAGCAGCGCATTCTCCGGCCTATGGCAGGAGTGTGACTTGAAATCGCCAGGTCTGAAATTGTTAGGTAAGGGAAAATTGCGTCCGCCTGATCGAAACCGGTTTTTAGTTCGTCGATTCTTAATCCGCCGAAGAATGGCGATCGTAATTCTCGCCGCATTTGCATTGCCCGCCTATGCCCGCCATAAGCCGGACTCATGGGCGCGCACCGAATTTGCCAAGGCAGCCACAATGCAGGAGGCTCTCGGCGGACGCCCGGTTGCGGAGCGCTCGCGCCGTGAATATGAACACACCATTGAAGCGTATCGTCGCGTTTATTTCGGCGCTCCCGCTTCCAGCAAAGCCGAGCCCAGCGTGGTCGCTTCCGCCGAATTGATGGTCGAGATGGGGCGGCGCTTCAACGATCCGAAAGCGCTTCATTCCGCGATTGCGCAATACGAATTTTTGCGTCGCGAGTATCCCGGCAGCAAACGCCGCTTCGAGGCCCTCTTCACGATCGGCGAAATCTATAAAGACGACCTCGGAGATCAGGCCAAAGCCCGCTCGACTTTTGAAGATTTCCTCAAACGCTACCCCCGGAATCACCTGGCGGACAAAGCGCGGCTGGCATTGGCCGACCCCGCTCCGCCAGCGGACACAATCGCAAAACATAAGAAGCAATCGGACTCCATCGCAGACGATAAATCTGTCGCGACCAATGATTCCGACGCCCAGTCACGCAAGAACAAAACAGCCGACATTCAGCCAGACAAGAACAAATCCGCGAATACCGACGACGATACAGTAGCATCGCAGGATTCGAACAGTGCCACTGCATCGAAAGAAACAAAACTCGCGCGTATCACCGGCATCCGGCATTGGTCAACGCCCGACTACACACGAATTGCAATCGACCTTGAGCAGGACACCAAGTTCAACTCACAGCGTTTGAGTGATCCCGAAAGAATTTTCTTCGACCTGAAGAACACGCGTTTGGCCTCAACACTGGTCGGCAAAGACCTTGACGTAAACGACGGATTGCTGCGCAAGATTCGCGTGTCACAATATCAGCCGAAGCTAAGCCGTATCGTCCTCGAAGTCGGCGAACGCTCGACATACCACGCCTTCCTTCTTACCAATCCTCCACGTCTGATGATCGATATTCATGGCGAGGAGCAAGCCAAGAGCGACAATTTAGCGCAAGCGTCCGAAGATTCTGCCGGAGCGAAAATTTCTATCAGTAAGGAATCGGCTCCTCCTGTAGGCACTGATGAAAAACTCAACGCTAAGAATCAAGACAACGATAGAGATATCGCCCCAACGCATGCGACAAAACCTGCAGGGATTAAGCGGACGACAACCGCCGCTGGCGTTAAGAAAACCGTCGTCGATGCGGATGACTCCGACGATCAGCCTGATCTCGCGAGCGTGAAAGAATCTATCCCCGCAAAAAAAGCTCCAACGGTAAAAGACATTCCGCACGACGAGATCGCTTCGCTGAATTCGACGAATTCATCCGAAGCCCCCGATCCCGCTCCGGTCAAGATTCGCTCGGCAAAAAATAAAGCTAAACCGTCACCCGATTTCGATATTCACGAATCAGACCCCCGCTCAGACGGCGACCGTTCACTGATTCGTGCACTCGGACTGAAAATTGGCAAGATCGTAATCGATCCCGGCCACGGAGGCCATGACGCCGGTACTATCGGTCCCAACGGCCTGGAAGAAAAAGATGTTGTGCTCGATGTCAGTCGGCGATTGGGCAAGCTTTTGGAAACGCGACTCGGCTCGGAAGTCGTCTACACCCGCAAAGACGACACATTTATTCCTCTTGAAACTCGCACAGCAGTTGCCAATCAAGAGAAGGCTGATCTGTTCGTTTCCGTCCATGCGAATTCCAGCCATGATCCTGACGCTCGAGGAGTGGAAACTTACTACTTAAATTTCACATCCTCATCCGAAGCATTGGAAGTTGCAGCCCGCGAAAATGCGGTGTCGGAAAAATCGATCCATGAACTGCAGGATTTAGTAAAAAAGATCGCGTTACGAGAAAAGATCGAAGAGTCGCACGAGTTCGCCAGCGATGTAGAATCCGCCTTGCACAGCGGCCTCTCGGCGAAAAATCCCGGCTTGCGCAATCGCGGAGTCAAGAAGGCTCCATTTATTGTGCTGATCGGTGCGAATATGCCGTCGATCCTTGCGGAAATTTCGTTCGTCAGCAATCCCGGCGATGAGCGCCGCCTGCGCAACGCCGACTACCGCCAGAAAATTGCGGAGTCGCTCTACCGCGGGATTGCTAAATACGTCAGCGGACTGAATGGCGTGAAAGTCGCCAGCCGCATCGAAAAAGAACAGCCAGCCGATCAATAACATCGCATTTGGCGCCTTAGCAAACCCGCAAATTGCCTCCTTGGACGCACAATGCTATAAACCCTATTTACAGCGAATGGCGAGGGGAAAAACAACGCCTGAGCATTGGAGGAAGTTCGCGTGTTTGATTACGAGTCACCCAAGCCAAAGGAACCTGTCGACTATACAGGTCTCAAAATCGGGGCGATGGTGGCGCCGGTATTCTTTCTTGTTACTTTCTTGTATAACGCGGATGCAGGTCTGGCCGCTTGCATTGTGTTAGGAGTCATACTTTTCGCCATCAAACTCCACTGGTATTTGAGAAAACAAACCTGGTTCTGGGTAATCATCGCCTTTATTTTGGCGCTCCACGTCCCATTAATTTTTATGATTCGATGGCCCCAGGGAAATACACCTACGCTCTTTTACACGATGCCAATTGGAATCGCGGATTTCCTGCTTATCCAGGCGGCGGTCGGACTCGCAGAAAAGATTTTCTCGAAAGATTCGTCTTCGAACTGATCTCTCGTAGCCTTAGTGGACAATATGGCTTTGTTCGAGGTAGAGGCAACATTGTGTGCAAACCCGGAACGCGAAACGTGCCCAAATTACCCCTTTCTGGAAACTTTTTGCCCTCCTCTGTAGTCTTAATAGAGAGGCTCCGTAATTCCTGCTCATGAAGTTCTGCGCACTCACTTTCGTGTTTATTCTGGCTGCAGTTTCCTGTTTCGCGGCGGCTCCTGCGAAGCCGGCGTCTACTTCAATTCTCCCCGCTGAGTTTGGAGGATGGCAGGCCTCGCCTATTCAACATAGCGTCGATCCCGCGGTTGCTGATCCCGCGAACGCCGCGCTCCTCAAGGAATACGGATTCACCGACTTTTCCGGCGCCACCTATTCCCGTAACAACAATGAGAAACTCGTCATCCATGCGGCGCGTTTCGCAGATGCCAGCGGAGCCTACGGGGCTTTCACCTTCTACCGGTCGCGCTCCATGCAAGAGGAAAAAATCGGTGAGCGCGCTGCCTTCACGCAAAACCGCGTCCTGTTCTTTCGCGCCAACATATTAGTCGACGCAACCTTCCAGCAACTTACCGCCATGTCTGCCGCAGAGCTGCGAGAACTTGCCTCCGATCTTCCGATCCCGGCCGGAAGCGCAGCGAATCTCCCTAGCCTCCCCGCTGATCTGCCGCAAGACGGAAGTATTTCGAACACGATCAAGTATGTTCTGGGACCGATCGGATTGCAGGCCGCCGGAGCGCCTATTCCGGCCACGTTAGTCGATTTCGGAGCGAGCGCTGAAGTCGTTCTGCAAAATTACGCGAATCCGAATGGCGAATCCGCGCTGACAATCGTTTCGTATCCGACGCCTCAACTCGCAGCGCAAGCGCTGCGTCAACTCGACGCCGCGCACGAAACCTTGCCCGCTCCCATATTCGATAAACGTACCGGCCCACTCGTCGTGATCGCTTCCGGACCACTTTCCGAGCGCCAAGGCAATGCATTGCTTTCAAAAGTAAATTACGAAGCCAACGTCACCTGGAACGAGAATACTTACCGCTCCAAGAAAGATAACGTCGGCAATCTAGTCGTAAATGTTTTGCTTTTGTGCGGAATCATCGGAGCGCTATGCTTGGTGTCCGGCATAGCATTCGGAAGCATCAGGTTGCTGGCACAACGCGTATTACCCGGCAAGGTTTTTGACCGCCCGGAAGACGTCGAGTTCATTGCATTGCACCTGGAAGAGGTCAGTCCGAAATCTGGCAAGAATCACGTTCGCTGACGGTAACGCCATCAATTAAAGCCAGTTACCGCAATCGCTCCCAATTTGTCTCAAATTGAGTCATTTCCGCAGGCTGTTAACGGCTTCTGTAACGTATTGAAAACAAACATATTTATTTCCTAAAAATTTGTTGACACACCCCTTTTTCGACTTCTAAGATTTGCCAAGAAAGTTTTAGCGGCTATTAAACCTCCGTTAGGACTATTCTCCCTTGAAAGAAGAGGCCGCCTTTTGCCGGGCGGCCTTTTCGTTTGCGCAAACGTAGTAGCTTGGAACGGCGGATAATATTTTTGCGTACATAACAAGAGAATCAGCCGGAGGAAATTCATGTTCTGCGATGGATGCGGAAATCAGTTACAAGCAGGCGGCGGATTTTGCAGCCGCTGCGGAAAACAAATCAGCGGACCGACCCTCACGCAAGCTCCCGTCATGATGGCCCCAGTCGCGCGACGCAGCCGCGTGCACGATCACATTCATTTCCTTGCGATCCTATGGATGGCACTGTCAGCGGCAAGTGCTGTCGGCGCGGCAATCCTGTATGGCGTGGCCAACACGATGATGACTCACTGGAGTGATATGGGGAATAACTTCAATGGACAGGAATGGCTGCATCCATTCCTCAGCGCGCTCGCCGTTGCTCTTTTGGTCAAAGCCGCCGCAGGCTTCGCCGCCGGATGGGGATTGATGCATCGCGAACCCTGGGCGCGGACACTGACCATCGTCCTCGCATTTATCGCTTTGTTCCACGTTCCCTTCGGGACCGCGTTGGGAATCTACACTCTCTGGGTATTGCTACCGGCAGGAGCCGATCGCGAATACGAAGAGTTGGGCACTGCCCGCGCCGCATAAACGCATCGGCATTGGCGTGCGAAGGTTTTGGGTGGCGCAGCGCTTCAGCGCTGCGATATGCCTAAGAAAAAACTGTCATCCCGAACAGAGTGAGGGATCTGCATTTGTTTCATCGTGTCGTGCGCAGCGCAAGTTGCTTTGCTTTACGCCCCCATCAGTGGCATTTACAATCGATGACAAGGCCGACGTAGCTCAGTTGGTAGAGCAGCCGATTCGTAATCGGCAGGTCAGCGGTTCAACTCCGCTCGTCGGCTCCATTCTCCCTCCCATTGGAACTATTCGAAGCTTCAGTCACGATGGAGTACGTTTCTCCAGCTTGAGTTGCGAACTCGATAACATTCGATTCAGCTTGCCGGAATTGCACAGATCCGCTTGATGACGTAACCCGGGAGACGTTCGCTGAGACTCGAACTCTGCAAGTGCCGCTCAGTTTGGAGTTGATCGATGCCGCAACGACTCGTCCGGCTTTCCACTCGATGTCCACAACAAAACCACCCCGTGCTTTGAGTCCTTTGACCGACCCCTCCGTCCATGCGGCAGGGATGGCAGGTAACAGATGAATTACGCCAGTGTGCGATTGCAGTAGCATTTCGGCGATTCCGGCTGTCGCTCCCAGGTTGCCATCAATCTGGAAAGGCAGTGCATTCATCAGATTCCGATACGTCCCACCACCCGAGTAGCTGGTCTTTTCATCCTCCACCATCGTGAATAACTTTCCCAGCTCACGGTAGCAGTATTCTCCGTCGAGAAGCCTTGCGCGCAGGCATAGCTTCCATGCCAACCCCCAACCGGGGCCACCGTCCCCGCGCGATGACAGAAGTTTGGCAGCTGCGGCAGCCAGCGCTGGCGTTTCGGTCGGGGTAACACTGTGGCCAGGATAAAGTCCCCATAGCGGAGACATATGCCTGTGCTGGTCGTCGGGATCGTCCCAATCGTCCAGCCATTCCTGCAACTGGCCCCACTTCCCGATCTGCAATGGTGCTAATTTCTGACGGGTCTGCTGGAGTTGTCCTCTGAAATCCGCATCCACACCGAGTAATTTACTGGCTTCAATACATCCATCGAACAGACTTCTGAGTATCTCCATGTCAATCGTGGAACCGGCACATATAGTGGTCCCTTTCAAATGGAGGTTTGTGACCTCATCCCAGAAGGGTATGCTCTCCGAAGGAACGGATGGGAAATGCTCCGGTGATGTCGATGGACAAGTGACTATCCAATGCAATTTCGGATGCTCCACCAAAGTATCGAGGAAGAATTGCGCGGAACCCTTCATGAGCGGATAAAACCGTTTCAGTGCTTCCGTATCTCGGTTGAAGAGATAGTTTTCCCACAGATGGGTGCAGAGCCAGGCTCCCGCGGTGGCAAATGTGCCCCATGTAGGGCCGTCCATCGGAGCGCAGGCCAGCCATAAATCCGTGTTCTGATGGAGCACCCACCCTCTCGCTCCATAGTTAATTTTCGCAACCCGGCTTCCAGGCTCAACCACCTTGGCGATGAGTTCGAACAGGGGTTCGGCGCATTCCGAAAGGTTTGTCACTTCAGCAGGCCAGTAGTTCATCTGCAAGTTAATATTGGCGGTATATTTGCTGCCCCATGGGGGAATGGTCTGATCATTCCAAATTCCCTGAAGGTTCGCCGGCAAACAACCCGGACGCGAACTGGAGATCAGTAGATAACGGCCAAACTGAAAATACAGCGCGATCAAGCTCGGGTCATTTTTCCCCTGGAACTTCTTAAGGCGCTCATCGGTGGGAAGCAGCGCATCTTTCTGCGATCCAAGATTCAGTTGAACCCTGCGGAATAGTTTTTGGTGCTCCGTCACGTGGTCATGGCGTAATTGTTCATAAGACTTGGAGGCTGCCTTTTCGATGTCCGCCTTGACCCCAAGCTCCGGATTCCCGCTCGCATTTCTATAATCGACAAAACTGGTCCGCGCCGCGATCAAGATGGTCACCGCATCAGCGCCACTGACGCTCACGGTACCCAAACCCTGAGTAATAGCGCCACCTTGCAACAAGAATCGGGCGCGCACCTGGTAGCGCACTTTACCATCCACTCCCTCGTCGGACATTGCACGTCCGTTAACCATCAATTCGTCCGGTTGCACGGCATCATATAGAGCATCGCCATCCCGTTGCGGATTGTTCCCAGCAACCAATGCGGCCGCGAAAGTAATCTGCCCGGGTTGATCAGCCGTTAGACGAATCACGATCACTTGGTCAACGGGACTGGCAAACGTTTCTCGCGTGAATGTTACGTTACCGTCACGGAACTTGACCGTCGCGACCGCTTCATCCAAATCTAGTTGGCGTCTGTAGTCGCTTACAGGAGTTGGCAGAAGCAGTGCCATATCGGTTGCGAGTTGGCGTTGATGGTCAGCCGGGCGGCTCTGTCCTGGGAACGTCAGCCATAAATCTCCTAGTGGCTGGTACTGCATCTGTGGAATCGCATCGCCAAACATGGTGCGTCCAAAAAGACGATGTGCCTTGAGACTTTCGCCAGCAAATACCAGCCTGCGAATTTCGGGAAGAGTTTGAGCTCCCTTAGGATTGGTGGGGTCATAAGGCCCGCCACTCCAAACCGTATCCTCGTTGAGTTGAATCCGTTCCCTCCCGGTATCGCCGAAAATCATTGCCCCTAGCCGTCCGTTTCCTATGGGCAACGCATCCGTCCATTTTTTGGCAGGCTCTCTGTACCAAAGCGTGGAACTGTTCGGATTCACGGAATCTACTTGCGGACGAGACGGTGCGGTGTGCGGATCAGGCACCACGGTTTGTGTATTCCCCCGAAGGCCTGGGAGAAAAGTGAGAAGCCCCGTCGAAGCTACGATGGTTTCTAAAAATTGGCGCCGTTTCATTGGCACGATCCATTAAGAACTGGGATATTCCGCCACATCACGCGGTTACCGACTGGCAGAATGCTCGAACCAATCTAGAGATTTGCAAGCTCAAACGCAATCGACAATCTCTCGGATTCTCTTTCGGACGGGTAATAGTGAAATCGTTCTGGCATGCAATTGCATCAGTGATTGATCGTCTGCTGCAACCAAATCCTTCCTCGGATCGAAGTCCAGCGGCATTATCTGCTACTCCCCTACGTACTAACGCGTAAATCTCCTTCACTCGGAATGACGATAATTATGGAGTCGGATTCCATACTCTGGAGGTCTCCATGCGCCGTTTCGAATTTCTTCTCGCAACTCTTCTTCTCGTGTTTCCCGTAGTCGCCCGTGCGCAGAATGGATCCTGCAGCGGCATGAGCCTCGGCCGCGGCGCTGCCCTCAACGGCTTTCTTCCCTTCCCAGCGGACAATGCCTGGAACCAAAATATCGCCAGTGCACAAGTTGATCCAAACTCCGACGCGATGATCAACTTCATCGGCGCTAGCACTCCACTCCATCCCGACTTCGGAGCATTCCAATATCAAGGCTCGACAATCGGAATTCCATACGCCGTCGTCAGCGGATTGCCATTTGTGAATATTCACTTCACCGCTTACGGATCGCAAAGCGATCCCGGCCCTATGCCCATTCCCCCGAATGCGCCTATCGAAGGCTATCCGCATCCCGGCAGCGGCGACCGTCATGTGCTCATTCTGGATCGCGACAATTGCTGGCTATATGAACTCTACGGTTCCTATCCCCAGAAGAACGGTACCTGGAACGCCGCGTCCGCGGCCGTCTGGGATTTGCTGAACGATGAGCAACGCCCTTACACATGGACCTCTGCAGACGCCGCCGGATTGCCCGTCTTCGCCGGCCTTACACGCTACGATGA
The DNA here is from genome assembly GCA_963716165.1 of Terriglobia bacterium. Taxonomy (GTDB): domain Bacteria; phylum Acidobacteriota; class Terriglobia; order Terriglobales; family Acidobacteriaceae; genus JAJPHW01. The sequence continues at coordinate 17,735 of OY970291.1, forward strand.
GGTTGCCAACGGCGCGATCCTTCACGCAATGCGTTTCACGCTGGAGAATAGCCGTGAAGCATTTGTGCCTCCGGCATCGCATTGGGCGCCGAATTCTACCAATCCATTAGCAGCACCCATGGGGATGCGCTTGCGACTGAAAGCCAGCTTCGATATTTCTTCTTTTCCGCCCCAATCGCAAATAATTCTGACTGCATTGAAGCAATACGGAATGATCATGGCCGACAACGGCAGCTCCATGTACCTCGGCGGCGATCCCGACAATCGTTGGAACAACGATGATCTTGGCGCGCTCAAACAAGTGCCCGCTTCTGCATTCGAAGTCGTATTAATGGATCCCATTTACACGCCGAGCAATTTGCCGCACGGCAAAAATCCTGTCATCCAGAATTTCACCGCTAATCCTCCGACCATTTCCGCCGGACAAAGCTCCACGCTAAGTTGGACCGCATCGGGCGCATCCTATTTCATTGTCACTCCTCAAGTCGGAGCGGAACGCGGAACTTCCGTGACCGTCTCTCCGACGCAAACCACCACTTATGTGCTTGTTGCGACCAATCAGTATGGCCGCTCGTCAGCGCGAGTAACGGTAACGGTGCAGTAGCGTTTTGCATCATTAGAAGGCGCTGACATTTCTTGCCTTCTTCTTTGGGCTGTCATCCCGAAGATCCGACGTTCTTCAGCTGAGTAGAAAGCCTGCCCTAAGCGAAGTCGAAGGGGATCCTGCGCGCAGCTTCTCCGCCTCCGCTCTTGCGCGTCGCATTCACGCACGAAACCGACTGCCCCACCCTTTGTTTTTTAAAGGTGGGCCTTACGCTCGCCCCAGATTTTCCCGACTGCAAATTCGTTCAGGATCGGCCATACAGGAAACACCGTATCTCCACAGAAATTGTTTACCTCAGCAGCACGTTCATCAGAAATTGATTTTCATCTCCTCATCGTCACTCTAGAATTCGGCTCGAAGCAAATCGGTGTTCGAGGGGGACTCGAAAGGGTGCACCGAATTCGTACCCCGGCCCAGCCGAGGGATTAAAGAGAGGAAGTTGCTATGCGCTGCAAGTTGCTATGCGCTGCAAGTTGCTATGCGCTGCAAGTTGCTCGCCGCTCTATGCTTGTTTTTCGTCGTAAACTCTTCAGCCCAAAACCTTGAAGTATTCAACCCTCCAGCATCAGGTGGTACTGGATATTCTGACCTTTTCAGTGGACCTAACATTCTCGGGCAAGCACATGTCAACGGCATCACAGTCTACTTGCCGTGGGGGAAAGTTGACACCGGATCGTCCGGCCCATGTGTTGAAACCCAAACATCCACTACCTGCGATTGGTCGCAGATTGACCCGCAGTTGATGTCGTACATCAATGGCCCTGCCAGTAATGGTCTGGCGTCACACACCGGACAGAAACTTAATTTGATAGTGGAGATGATTCCCGAAACCAATGCACCCGGATTCAACAATAATATTCCGAGCTACGTGTTCCAAACGAGCACGTACGGAACTTGGTGCTCCGGCTGCGCTGCACAGGATGTCGTTACTTGCTCCGATTGGCCCGGAGATAAGAGCGCTCCGACCTGCAATCCGTCGCTTCCTAATCCAACTCCGTCCGTATGTGCCAGCCCACGGACAGGCGTCTGGAATTCTATAGATTGTCACATTACGGGTGGAGGTAGCTGCATCACCGGACCGTACCCGGATTTCAGCGGATATCCGGTGCTCTACGAAGCTCCACTTATGACGGCATTTCAAAAGTTCGTGGATACAGTCATCAGGCATTACTCTTCACAAGGAACTACCAGCACACAAGGACCGAACATTGGCCATTACATTGGCTACATCAGGCCGGGATTGGCCAGCGGAGGAGAAAATCTTCCGGCCTGCACAATCACTAATCTGGGTAACCCACCTGCGGCAACCGGAGTGTGGCCCAGCCCGCAAGGTTTGAGCTATGACCTTCATCATATCCCTGCTATCGCCCCGGACTGGTATGCCACTACTCAAATGTGTCCCGGCGGGACTGGCGACGAAGCTGCATGCCGTGGCAAGTATGCTTATATTGCAGGTAGCCCGAACTCCGGGAGTCAAACCACTGACGGCCCGGGATACGTGAAAACGATGTTTGCGGCCTTTCAAGCAAGCCTCACGCATTGGGTTTCCTATTATCCGCATCCAGTGCAGATCGTTGGCAGCGCTCATTCCGGCCCACCACTCTCCGGCGACTATGATTACGCAGACAGGGAAGCCCCAATTTACATGGGCAGCGCTCAGCCCGGTGGCTGTGGTTACTGCGGAACTTCTGGCTTCGGACAGGAGTCGTTAAGCGAATATGACGTATGGGACCCGGTCGGCGGCAAGTGTGACGACGACTGGTGTCAACTCTTTAGCACATACCATAGTTTTATTGACGGAGGTAATTTCTATCTCCAAACCACCATTCCAAACACGCAGCCTACTTATACGATTTCCCAGATTGTCAACTCGTATCAAGGGCAAAGTTATCAGTTCGGGTTGGTAATCTGTGCATCCACATGTACAAGTTACAGTCCGCCCACGGGTAGCGTGGCGGGTATTTACCCGCACGAGGGTTTCGCCCTGTTAAACAGTAACGGTACTAAATCATCCTATAAGGTTGCAGCTAACGCTTTCGATCCTATAACGGGTGCACAAATCGAGGGCGTGCTCAGTCCAACCATGTTCACTTGCGACGGCATTAGACCGTGCCCACTCACGGGGACACAGCAATTCTTGTGGTCGGGGGATTACATCCCTGACACCATCCCATTCGCTAAATCTAAGTACGCAAGCACGCTTGAAATTTACTTTTGCGACTGGGAATTTGCATACAACACAAGCGCTGTTACCGGCTGCGCCACTCCCGTCACACCCACATCCGGCTACTATAAATCGGTGCTGGACAACCCATAACCCTTATTTGGGTAACAATTTACTTGACTCGCCCATTGGTTTTTGATACATTTTAGTCATGGAACACGAACCTAAAAGCCTTCAAGAAGCAATCATCTTCTTCTCGAATCCCGATAACTGCATAGACTACCTTGCTGTTCGTCGCTGGCCAAAGGGCGTTGCTTGCCCCAACTGCGAGTCCACGCGTGTTAGCTTCAACGCGAAACGGCGCACTTGGAAGTGCTCCACTCACCATCCGAAACGGGAGTTCTCCGTCAAGGTTGGAACTATCTACGAGGACTCGCCAATCGGTTTGGACAAGTGGCTTGCTGCTACGTGGATGCTCACGAACTGCAAGAACGGAATTAGCAGCTACGAGGTAGCACGCGACTTGGCAGTGACGCAGAAAACTGCATGGTTCATGCTGCATCGCATCCGTCTCGCCATGCAGGACGATTTCTTTGGTTCCAAACTCGGCGGCGAAGTCGAAGTGGACGAAACTTTCATCGGTGGCAAAGCGCGGAACATGCACGTCAGCGAACGTAAACGTCGCATCACTGGAACCGGAACCAAAGACAAAACCGCAGTCATGGGAATCTTGGAACGTGGTGGCAAGATTCGCGCCACGGTAATCCCGAACCGTCGTAAGGGAGTTTTGCAAGAAGAGGTGCGTAAGCATGTCACCGCTGGTGCTGCGCTCTACTCCGATGCGCTCAAGTCCTACGAAGGACTCGCTGGGGACTATGCTCACCAAGTTGTCGATCATGCGACGCAGTACGTTGACGGACGCGTCCACACTAACGGCCTTGAGAATTTCTGGTCGCTGCTCAAGCGCGGCGTTTCTGGAACTTACGTTAGTGTCGAACCATTTCATTTGTTTCGTTACCTTGATGAACAGATGTTTCGTTTTAACAATCGCAAAGACCTTGATGATGCCGGACGCTTTGACCTAGCTATATCGCAGATAGTCGGAAAGCGCCTTACGTTTGCTCAGCTCACTGGTAAGCCCAATTGAGCAAGGACTACCCCGACACGGGCCACTCGACGGCAAGGCCGAGGCCAGCGGATTTCTAAGAAGAAGTCCGCTTTTTCTTTGCTCGTTTTTTCTGCCAAGCCTTTTCCCGTTTTTCCAGTTCCTTCTTGGACACAGTTAAAATTTTTCGCACGACTGCATCAAATTTCTGGGATTCGGAAACATTGCCATCTGTACTCATTGAATTTGCTCCAAGTCAATAATTGGCTTAAACGGGTCGCTCCCGACCTGTACTTTCATCGTGAGCTTAACTGGTGAACAATCCTTAGCAACTATCTTGATATGGAATTTAATTGCCTTTATCTGTCTGAGTTCGAGTTGGTTAAATAATGTGAGAAACCGCACCGGAAACGGAATAGTCCGAGGCATTATTTGAAGGTTGCGATTATCAATCGCAAAAACATTAAGACGTTTTTCGCCGCCAGAGTACAGAATGGTCGGCTTTTCGTTTTCGTGTGACCATTCTAAAAACATAACCTCCTTCTCTACGACTTCCCAATCGTTTTTGTACCCATCCCACATTTCGATGGATGTTATGAATCCCCGGCACTCTTCTAGATTTGCTTCCGTTAAGCATCTTGGCTGGAGTTGGTAAAAAAAGCTCCAGCCATTTTTTTTACCATTCTCGAAGGTGTCGGTAGGTTGCGCGAACCATTCCTTAACTTCAAATTTCGAGATTAGCTTGAGATGGTCAACTCGCCAGACGTAATAGCCCACGAAGAACAAAGCGAAAAGCACAGCCAGCCAATTCACCCATGCAGGCGGGGTTGTAAGTGCCACAATGAAGTGAATCCCCCACCCTACCGCTAACACGCTCCCACCCCATAACGCGGCCTGCCAGCGCGTAAAAACCAACGGGAAATAAATTTCCAGCAAGTCGAGTTCGCGGAATCGGCGTTTAAACCATTGGCGGGTTTTACCCATTTTTCACCGTGGCCAAATGGTACACTTCTAGAGTGGGCGAGGCAAGTATATTCTTGCCCTTATTTGATATCACTCTGGAGGCGGCCTATTTCCCCCGGGGCCGCCCTAGAGACTTTTGTCTCTATTTAGCTATTCGAAATCCGGGCGTATCCTGAGTTAGCTTTGTGTGGAGATATGACATGAGATTGGCGATCGTAGCCTTACTGCTCCTAGTTGCGACCTGTAACGGACTTGCACAGCACTACAAAGTGCTGCACAGTTTCGGTTCCTCCTCCGATGATGCCTTAAGTTCTGTTAGTGGTCTCGTTTTCGACGCCAAGGGAAATCTGTACGGCACCACGCCGGGCGGAGGATCGGGGATTGGTGCGTCCTGTATCGGGTGCGGTGCCGTATTTGAATTGTCACCGAACCACGATGGCACGTGGACGGAATCTGTCATTTACAGTTTCTGTACTGTTTTTGATGGAATTCAATGTCTTGATGGCGGTTCATCAGATGCAAGTTTGGTGCTTGACTCCAAGGGTAATCTTTACGGCACCACGTCGGACGGTGGGTCATCGTCTGAGTGCGGCGAAGGAGTGGGTTGCGGTGTCGTATTCGAGCTTTCTCCTCCGGCTAAATCCGGCGACCCTTGGGCTGAAACTGTTCTCTACAACTTCTGTTCGATTGTTGGTCAACAAGGCCTATGTCTAGATGGGTCTTCCCCACAGGCTCCGTTGATTTTCGATTCGGTTGGAAATTTATATGGGACTGCTCTTGGCGGCAGCGGACATAACACGGCCGGAATTATATTCAAACTTTCGCCCGGTCAACAAGGCCGGACGCAGACAGTTTTGTACAATTTCTGTCCCGTGAGTGAAGGTTACGCTTGTCCTGATGGGACTTTTCCATATCTCGCTGGCGTCAGTTTCGACAAGTCGGGCAATCTTTATGGCACTACTATGTATGGCGGCAATACAAAGAACGCTGGCGGCGGCGTAGTCTACAAACTTTCACCCGGCGCAGGTGGCTGGAAAGAGACTGTACTAGCGGCCTTCCCATCCCCGACCCAATTCTATGGTAATCCATCTGGCGGGGTGGCTCTCGACTCTGCGGACAACCTTTACGGCAGTTTTGAGTTCCCCAAAGGTGGCGTGTTCCGTCTCAATCCTAGGACGAAGCAGAAAACCGTTTTCTCATTCAATGGCGCTGACGGCGAACAGCCGATTGGTGGCGTAACGCTCGACCGGAAACATGGTGTGCTCTATGGAACTACCTCCGGAAACAGTGGCGGCATTGGTGATATCTACGAGATTGATTCATCCGGGAAGGAAACCGTACTCTACAAATTCTGTTCTCAGCCGAAATGCGCCGACGGCGATTTGCCTTGGGGCACGTTGATTGAGGACTCTGCTGGTAATCTTTACGGAACCACCGAGTTCGGCGGTGCATATAATGGCGGCGTCGTATTCGAGTACACTCCGTGAGTTTTCTGCAATGAAACTTCTTATCCCCACCATCGTGTTGTTCTTGGTTAGCAACTTCGCACTCGCCCAGCATTACAAAGTTCTGCATAGCTTTAGCGGCCCGCCGTATGACGCTTCCTACGTCATCAGCAGTCTCGCCTTCGACAGCAAAGGAAATCTTTATGGCACGTCTGCAAACGGAGGAGACAATACCGACGTTCAAGGAGAACCGGGCGGAACGGTTTTCGAGCTAACACCCAATGGTGACGGAACATGGAGTGAGTCTGTGATTTACAACTTCTGTAGCAATTTCAACGGCGCTTTGTGTCTTGATGGTGAAACATCGTGGGCAGGATTAGTAGTAGACAAGACTGGTAATCTTTATGGCACGACGTACCAAGGCGGTTCGAATTGCACCTCCCGTGGATGCGGCGTTGTTTTCGAGCTTTCACCGCAGGGAGGAACATGGACAGAGACCGTGCTCTATAACTTTTGCTCAAATCGAAAGAATGGGTTGTGTCTCGACGGAGGCGAACCTGCTGCACCAATGATTTTCGGTGCCGATGGAGGTTTGTACGGTACTGCTTTGATCGGTGGAAGCGGACATTTTCCAAAGGGTGATGGTGGGGGCGTTGTTTTCAAACTCACACCCGGTTCGCACGGCTGGGCAGATTCTGTACTTTATAACTTCTGTTCAACGGGAAGCGGGATGATATGTCCTGATGGTGATTCCCCTTATCTTGCTGGAGTAGCTTTTGGGCGGTCGGGAAATTTATATGGCACGACACAGAGTGGGGGAAGCAATAAGAATGAAGGAACCGGGGTCGTGTATGAACTCGCACCCGGCTCTGGCGGATGGCAGGAAAAGGTGTTAGCGATCTTCCCTTCGCCAAATTTATTTACCGGAATACCTTCGGGCGGTGTAGCGATTGATCCATTGGGAAACCTTTACGGGAGTTTTGAATTTCCGAAAGGTGGCGTCTTCGATATGAACCCGAAGACAAAGCAGAAGAAGGTTTTTCTCTTCGATGGTGCGGATGGAGAGCAACCTATCGGCGGCGTCACCCTCGATCTGAAACACAGTGTGCTCTATGGAACGACTTCTGGAGTCAGCGGAGGGGTCGGCGGAATTTACAAGATAGATGCGACGGGCAAAGAAACGCTGCTCTACCAATTCTGTTCACAACAAAATTGTGCTGATGGCTTCATACCGTGGGCCACCATGATCCAAGATAAGAACGGCAATCTTTACGGCACTACACAGGGCGGCGGTGAATTCGGCAACGGCGTCGTCTTCGAGTACACCCCTTAAATAGCTCAACCAATCGGCTGCCCCGCACGTCGCGATTTTTCCAAGTTTGAGCACCACTAATCCTTAAACCAAACCTTCAGTTCTTTCCCATTTCGGGAACTCATCAACTTTTTTTAGTCATTCTTCATTTTTCTCTTGACCTCGCAATTTGAAAAGCGCACGGTGAATTTATAAGCATTACGCACCACCCCTTAACCAATGGCGACCAACACCAATCAGCGGCCGATCAAACAAACAATCGGACGCCAGATCAGACGACCGATCAAAATAAACAAAAGACGTTGGAGCCGAAACTTTATTCATAACGCCATTGTTTTCTTTATTTTGACTCCAACTCTTTTGTTCTCTTTATTTTGCAAACTTTCATTCGCTAAATCGTTTCGTTTCAATATCAAATTCATAAATTTATTCTCGAGGCTTCATTCATGGACACCCCTACTTGCACTCATATCAAAGTCACAGGCCATCGCTGCGGATCCCCCGCGCTCCGCAAACAATTGCTTTGCTATTTCCACTCTCGCGTTCTGAAAGGCGTAGACAATCGCATCGACGCCGTCAACGATCCTGACACCATCTTTGAAGACACCGCATCAGTTCAATGCGCGCTGATCAAAGTCTTCAACATGCTTCTGCGCGGAACCATCGATCTCAAACCTGCCGCGCTTTTACTGCGCGCACTGAAACTCGCTGCATCCAATTTAAAGACCGCAAAATTCGAAACCCGCATCGCGGAGATGGTCACCGAAGTCCCCAACTATAACGTCGTCTACATGAAAGAACATCCCGGGGCCAAGAGCGTGCCGCTGCCCGACTCAGCCTGGAAAGGCGAAGGCATTCACTATCCCGACACATCCGACATGCAGGTAAAAGACTTCCGCAAAGCCTTCATCGGGGCACAGAAGGGATACTACAAAGACATGAAGTTCGTCATCAAACACCTCGCCTCGCAGGTCAAAGCCGCCGCCATGAATCCGGCCTTCGCCACCAACATGGCCACCGGCTAGAAATTTAGCTTCAACGGGGACGGAGGGTGGCCCATGTTTGCGTACTTTGCAAACGTGGGATCATTGCGGCTTTCTATCTGTTCGGGGTGGCCCACCAAGCCGTTCTTTCGCTTGAGTCGGGAAAGGATACTGGGTACCGAGTTACTGCACTTTCCCGCGCAACACACTAATCGACGCTGCGGGCAATGTGTACTCGATGCTTTGCCCTCCGCTTTGCTTTGACGTTACCTCTGGACCATCGGGATTGGCGTATCCATTCTGTCCCATCGGATGCCAGATGTAATTGTCCGAACCGAAACTAATCTGGGTCACCGGTCCTTCAAAATAATGGTCGGTATTACTTTGCGAGTTGTGGAAGTCAACCGTCAGTGCGTGAGAAGTAAATTCGTCTTTGTTCACCAAAAGCAGCGCCCACTGGCCATCGGGACGCAGAACGGAATATACCGTCACCAGCTTGTGCCCCTTATCGTCGACAATGTCACTCGACGCGGGATAAAGCGCGTGAGCCTTGTCCACCGGCTGCGACCATTGTTGGGTCAACATCTGCGCGGCGAAATATTGCGACGTGACCTGCGTGATGTCAAAGTTCGCATTGGTATTGAACATCCCAAACGTGCCCCAGCCGCCGCATCCCTGGTACATGGGTATCGGCTCCCACTGGTAGTAATAAAGCGCCTGACCTCCAGCGGACAGAAACGATCCTGCGTAATCCGCCAGCCATAGCGCTCCAAAAGGCTGCATGTATTCGATCGCAGCGTCGTAAGCCAGATTCGATTCTGTTATCTGCATGGGCACGCTGGCGGGCAAACCATCGCGCCGCCATACTTTCATGATTTGCGTGACTAGTTGCGGTTCGTAATAGATGTCATTCCAGCCGAGATTGCATGGATCGTACGGATAGTGCTCGAACGTCATGACATTCAAGTCCCCGCCATGACCATGGCTTTGCAAGTAGCGAAGAAATCGATTGAACCATGACACGTTGCCCTGCGCATTTTGCCAGACTTGAATATCGCTATTCGTTCCTTCGAACACTGGCCCGGCGAGTTGAATTTTCGGATCGACTTTATGGATCGCGTCTGCCCATTGGATATAGAGCGCAGCATCGTCTTCGGGCACGACGAACTGGCCATCGGGCTCTTCTCCCATCTCGATGTAGCGAATCGCATAACCGTTGCTTTCGATGTAGGAGATCTGATTGGCAGCGTTCTCGGGATTGTCGTACAGCATCGCCACCGGCACAGTCATCGGAATGCCACGCGTCAAGCCGCTCCGATACACGCGATCAAAGCCGGGCTGCTCGCCGTCATCGGTGGCAATGTCTCTCGATGTATGCCACGGATCGACCGACGAAGAATAGGTCAAAGTTTGATTCTGATCGGGACTGTGCTGCATGAAGTCGATGAACTTCCCAGCGGAATTGATTCTGCCGAGGTACACCTCATTGACTGCAAAGCCAACGCAGTTACGCGAATCGGCCGACCCGTGCGTATCACAAGTATTGGAAGACGCAGTCATTAATACGCGGACAAATTCCGCTTTGATAGCCGTCGAACTCAGCGTCAACGTTACCGTGCCACCAATTGCGCCGGTGATGGCGCCATTTGGGAAAGTAACCCAGTTGCCCTGGCCCTGATTTCCGATTGCGTCGTTCCCTGTCCAGTATTGGACTTGGTAGTCGGTCGCGTAGGGATCAGTCCATGCAATCCTGATCGCGTTGATGTTCTCCACGCTTCCCAAATCTACGATGATCCATCCCGGATGCAGCGCGTTGTCTTCATGTGTGAACGTCTGGTCGAGATAAGGATTGCTCTTCCAATACGTCGTGAGATCGCCGTCGTCAAGCACAGAGAATCCGCCGCCCGTACCGTAATTACTTGTGGTCCCCCGATGCGGAAGGTTGTAGCCAAATGAACGATCATTCGACCCGCCACTGTTGGGCGAGCCGACGAAATATCCCTGCCCTGAAGGATCGCTCCATGCGCCGATAGGATTCCAATGCCACGCCTGAATGGAAAGCTCAGTGTTTAGGCGATAGCTGATCGGACCCCACCCTGCCGTGAGCATCTGTTTTACATGGGTGGCGTCATATAAAGTCTTAGTCGAATTCGGCGGATCACGGTCGATGCCTGCGCCGAGAGCGCGTAGTGGACTATAGGAATTGGTTGAGTGCCCGGGAGTGATATCCACCGTGGCTTGCTGGGCGGAAAGCTCGACGAATGACGGCGCTAGAAAAACCAGAAGAAGGGTTAGCTTCGCGAGATTGCGGTTGTATCTCGAGGCAACGACGGCAACATTTGATCTCATAGCGGGAAGCCCTCATATAGAGGCACCACCCATTCTACCCCCGCCAGTCAACCGGTTTGGACGATCCCGCTAATCCCGCTCGAAAGCTCCAGTCATTTGGCCGCCGGCTGCGGATCCGCCATCCTCGTGCTCTTTCAGCCATTCAGATTCGCCTGGAACGGAAATGGCCGCCAGCTTTTTCTTCTTCAATCCGGCATTGATGGCAGCCAAATTTTTCGCCGTGAGTTTCTGGAAATCCCCAATGACATCTTCGAGTTCGTGAGCAAGAGCATCCGTACGTGCTACCTGGTAGTCTCCCGGCCGGCCTTCGTAGCCGTTGACTTCCCCATAGATCGTGCCGAGATGTTCACGAATGCGTTCTTCGCCAGTGATCGCTCCGCCTTCTTTGGTGGCAACAATTTTGGACCGCAGTGCATCCAGATCTTTCGAGAGCTGAGCAAGAGTTGAATGCAACGAATCTCTTTCACTAAGTTTCGTCGCATCTGCATTCGCCGAATCGCGAACGCTTTCGATCGCGCTCACCGCGTAGCTCATGTGGCCGAGTAACTTATCGAGCCTCATGGCGAGATCAAATTCCGCCTTACGATCTTCCATCGTGAACTTCGCGCGCGGATCGAGTACAACCTTCAACGGCGCCGTATACACCTGATCGCCCTTGGTCATTTTTACGGTGTAATTCCCCGGAAGAACGCGCGGGCCCTGCGACGCCGCAAACAAAGCATTCGCCGCTGGAGGAACGATCGGCGGTTTCAGACGCATTGACCAAGTCGTGCGATTAAGTCCGCGATGCTTGCTGCCGGGAATGGTGTCAACCAGCTTGCCGTCCGAATCGAGGATCTCAATTTTCAGATCGCCGTAGATGTGGCGTTTCTTCTGGTAATAAGTAATCGCCCCATCCGAAGGACGGCTCGGCCCCGTAAAGCTTTCGTCGCCCAACGCCCATCCTCCACCGGCATTAATATATTGCGGCACAGGGCGGCCTTCGAGCACTGCTGCATCCTTCGCCATAAAATCTGGCGTAAGGGATCGTAGCGGGGAGATGTCGTCGATGATCCAGATGCCGCGTCCGTGCGTTGCCAACACCAAGTCGGACTCGCGTGTCTGGATCGCGATGTCGCGCACTGCCACTGCTGGAAAATTCGAGCCTTTGTATTGCGCCCAGTGTCCGCCGCCGTCGATTGAAATCCAAAGACCAAATTCGGTTCCGACAAACAGCAAGTTAGGGTCGACGGTGTCTTCTTTGATGACGTGCGCATAACCGAGCACGCCGGCATCCTTGAGGTTTAACGACGTCCATGTCTTTCCGTAGTCGATTGTCTTGTAGGCATATGGGTCCATGTCGCCGAAAGTATGCCGGTCGAAAGTCCCATACGCGGTGCCTTCCTCGAAGCGACTGGCCTCGATTGTCGAAACCCAGGAAAATTTCGGCAGCCCACTAATGTTGCCGACCACGTTCGTCCAGGTCTTGGCTCCATCGCGAGTGACTTGCACGTTGCCATCGTCAGTTCCAACCCAGATGATCTGACCATTCTTCGGCGATTCGGAAATCGAATAGATCGAAGTGTGCATTTCTGCTGAAGAGTTATCCACGGTAATTCCGCCGGATTCTTCCTGCTTCTGCTTTTCCGGATCGTTGGTGGTAAGGTCCGGCGAAATACGTTCCCAGCTTTGCCCGTGATCGCGCGAACGGAAAAGGAATTCCGCGCCAATGTAAATCGTCCCTTTTTCATTCGGGCTCATGTGAATCGGCGTGTTCCAGTTGAACCGCAGTTTCTTTTCGTTGTAACCGGGCTGAGGTTCAATGGACCGGGTCTCAAGCGTGTGCCGGTTGACGCGTCCGATCGTGCCACCCTGCGCTTCCGCATAGAGATAGTCGGGATCGGCGGGATCTTCGAACATCCAGAAGCCATCGCCGCCATACATGTTTTCCCACTGCGAATTGGCGACGCCGCCAGGATATGAAGAAGCGCCTACCCAGCTGCTGTTGTCCTGTAGGCCGCCATAAACTCGATAAGGATCGGCGTTATCGGTGCTCACATGGTAGAACTGCGAAACCGGAAGATTGAGTTGGTGCTTCCATCGCGTACCGCCGTCTTCACTGCGCCATAGGCCTCCGTCATCGCCGGTGTAGACGACGTTTGGATTACTCGGATCGATCCAGATGTCATGAAAATCGCCGTGTGCATTGGCAACTGAACTGAAACTTTGTCCTCCGTTCACGCTAAGCAATAACGGCCCGTCAGTCTTGAATATCTTGTTCTCGTCTTTTGGATCGACAATTACGTTTGCGAAATAGAATGGGCGCCAGACCATGAAGGCGCTGGCGTCGAGTTTCTTCCAATTCTTGCCGCCATCGTCCGATCGATAGAGAGCGCTCTTGGTCGCTTCAATGACGGCATATACGGTCTGCGGTTTCGCCGGCGCAACGGCAACCCCGATTCGTCCCCATGGCTTGGCTGGAAGACCTTTCGCGCTGGCGTCGTTGATTTCGCTCCAGTGTTCGCCGCCATCGGTGGACTGAAACAGTCCGCTGCCTGGACCACCAGAACGAAAAGTCCATCCCTGACGGCGGAAGTCCCACATGGATGCATAAATTGTACCGGGAGCTTGCGGACTGGACGAGAGCATTCCGCATCCAGTAGATCCGTTCGCGCCGGCGAGAACTTTTCTCCATGTCTTGCCGCCGTCCGAAGTCTTGTAAACACCGCGTTCGTCGTTGTCATTCCAGACATGCCCAACTGCACAAGCCAGGACGCTATTGCCGTCCTTGGGATCGATCAGTATCTTGGCGATATGTTCCGAATCTTTAAGTCCGACATTCGCCCAGTTCTCGCCGCCGTCGGTAGATTTATAGATACCGTTGCCGATGGAGACACTGTTGCGCGCCCAGGATTCGCCAGAACCTACCCACACCGTCTTATGATTTGACGGATCAATCGCGATTGCCCCGATTGATTGCACCGCCTCGCGATCAAATACCGGCTTAAAAGTAGTCCCTCCGTTTACCGACTTCCACACGCCGCCGCTGGCCGCGCCGACAAACATGGTTACTTGTCCATCGTCGTTGACGGCAGTCAGAGCCGCGATGCGTCCGCTCATGGCTGCCGAACCGATGTTTCGCGCAGGCAGTCCAGAAATCGTGGCGGAATCGAACTTCAGCGCCTGCTGGGCGAGGGTCGCGGTCACAAAAACAAGCGGAGCAGCGAGAGCTAGAAACGACTTAGATAGTAGTCGGGAAGCGCGAGCATTCATTGTCAATGTCCTCATTGAACTGGTTTGCATGAATTATTTCGGATTATTCTTTAGCGATGCCGGAACTGCGAACTCTGAATTCTCTATCGGCACATCGGCCTCAATCTTCGACATGGTGACCGATTGCCAGGATGATGGGTCGTTCTTCGGGCCGGACGCAATTGAGAAGGGGAACATGACACCTGAGACTGGCTTGTAGGAACCAAGATCGGTCGTGTTTTCTCTGACCGACCCACGAATGAATTCCTGAGTCTCTTTTCGAATTTCGAGAAACGTATCTGGATCAAGATAGAAATAAATAATGTCTTTGTTCTTCAATGTGACCTTCAAGCGCAGAGCATCGTCGCCGTCGACGATATCGTGACCAAGATATTCGACGATGTTCCCCTTCTCCTTATAGTTGACGAGGGGACCGTCGAAATCGGCGTCGATGAGCAGGTCGCGCATGTCGTCATCGCCCATCAGTTGTGGGTCTTTGCGTCCGCCGAACGGCTGAATCTGCCAGCCTGTGCTGCCGTCATAAGCTTGGACCTGTATCATTCCCTGAAGAGCAAATGTCTCGCGCACCAGGTTCGGACGCATATTATCCTGTCCGGTGATTCCCGTGAAGCCGCCGCCAGCTGTGAGCTTGCCGGTCATGCGGACAGTTTTCAGGGCCTTGATTTTTTCCATTCCGCCTTTGGCGTCGATGTTCTTTTGGACCAGTTCATCGGCAGTTTGCGCGAGGACGCAAAGACTAAGGCAGCACGAAGCGAGGGCGACAACAATCAAGTGGCGCATGCAAACATCTCCTAAATGTGGAAAACAGGACTATAACGCAAAATAAGAACTCGCGCTTTATTTAGACGTGACACTTACGGTTCGGATAACAACGATTCGCAGGTTATCACTAGTGTTGAGACCAAAAAAGAGCCAGCCCTTTCGGACTGGCTCGTATGATCGGATCTCTAGTCGTTCAGATTATTGAACGGCAAAGATCAGATCGTCGTGATCGTTGTAAGAACCGGTTGTGCACGAAGACGCTCTTCCCTGATAGCGGAATTGCGCGCGTACTGCCTGCAATGCACCGGTCGGAAGCGTGAACGTTGTAGACAAGGTTTGTGATCCAGCCTTCGTGGGAACAATCGTCTTAATGAAGACCCACGATGGGCTGTTGGCATTCGCCGCATAGTAAAGATCCAGAGCATCGGAGCTAAATCCTGCATATGCCCAGACCGTTGCAGTTACCGTTGCAGTTGTCCCGTGCGTCAAAGCGCCGCTAGTGGAAGAAATGACGATGCGGTCGTTGGATTCATCGGAGTGGAAAGTACCTGAGGTCCCATCCGCGCATGAATTGTTAATGGTGTTCGGTTGATTCGGTTCCGCGCCGCCCGAGATGTGGTCGCGTCCCAGCAGTAGCGATGGACCTGAATCGCACGAAGTACCTACCGTCGCGCATTCCGGTGCTTTCAAGGTTGAACTGTATACCGCGGTTTGTGCACCCGAAGCCGACGATACAGTCAAAGCGATTGGTGTGGTGTGGACCAGCGAACCGGAAGTCCCAGTAACAGTCACTGTTGACGTTCCAACTGTTGCCGTGCCGGAAACCGTCAGCGTAAGAATAGAGGTCACGCTGCTGTTAACTGGTGGAGTAATCGGGTTAGGAGAAAACGCAGCGGTCACTCCACTCGGTAGACCCGAGGCAGTCAAAGTAGTTGCCGAATTGAAACTATTCTGACTGGTGATGGTGATCGTGCTGGTTCCGTTGGTTCCCTGTTTGATGGTCAGCGAACTAGGCGACGCGCTAATAGTAAAGTTTGGCGTCCCAGCTGCGTTGACGGTCAGAGAAATAGTGGTCGTCGCGACCAGGCTCCCTGATGTACCGGTAATAGTTACCGTGGACGTTCCAGTGGTTGCCGTAGCGCTCGCGGTTAATGTCAATGTGCTGGTGGTGCTCGTTGGATTCGGATTAAACGACGCCGTCACTCCGCTCGGCAAGCCCGATGCAGCCAAGGTCACGCTGCCCGCAAACCCACCAATATCCGTGACGGTAATAGTGCTATTTCCGCTTGCGCCGCCTTGCGTGATGGTTACGCTGCTTGGCGAAGCCGACAGAGTAAAGCTGGGCGAGGTTGAGCCGGCAAGAGCATTGATCAGGTTTTGCCCATTCGGGCTGCCCCAACCAGTAACCATGTCGTATCCGGTCACGGCGTTGTAGGATTTGCCTTTGCCATTGTTGTTGTTACCGCTGGTGATGTCGTGGAAATCGCTGTCGTAGCTGGAGCTTTTACCGATCCCATAAACGGCGGGATTGATGAAGCCCAGCGTCGAGCTTCCATTAGCAACTGCCTGCTGATTGACTAATGCTAGAAATCCAGCCCAGCGAGGCGCAGCGAAACTTGTTCCGCCCCATGTTCCCTGGCAGGAACCTTGATCGCAGAGATAATTGTCGAAGTTGCCTTCTGCGGCAACGTCAGGAATATCACGAATCGTGGATGATGCCCCGTTGGCAGAATTGGCGATTCCCGACTGCCAACTCGGAATAGCGAAGCCATTATCCGACGGGCCGCCGCTGCTGTCGACCCATGCAACTTCTGATACCCATGTTCCGCCAGCACCTGTAGTAGTTAGGTCGGTGCCACCGACCGCTACGACGTAAACCGACTCTGCGGGATAGCTGCTGTCCGTCGCGTTTGAGCCCGTATAGGCGCCAGCGTCGCCGGATGCAACGAACATGTTCTGACCTTGCGCTGCGAATTCCTGAAAGATCGGATCGTCGGACGAAAAGTCATCGGGATTCCATCCCCATGAGCAGCTCAAATTCTTGGAGATGTTGTCGGTCGCCATTTTGTTGAACATGTCTTTGTCGCCGACACCGATAGCAGTAGTACCGGGCGCGATATAAACACGGACCTGCGACATGCCGGGAGCCATTCCGATTGCTTGAACAATGTCGAGGACCTGTTCGCCATCATCGCCGTCGGATCCGCCACTTGCACCGTCGATCAGTACATTGTTAATCGGCACGTTATAAGAAACGCCGTCGAAACTCGACGTGACGTCGCTCATGTTGTAGCCGTCGAACTCGCAAAGGCCAACCGACTGGCCGCTGCCAGTGAGGGCAGTTCCGCCGTAGTAGGCTGCTCGCATATCGCCCGCTAAGAACGCTCCTCCTGGACCCGAACCCGCATTGCTGTGGATTGGTTGTCCGACAGGAGGCCTCTTCAGCATGGAGTGCGGTATCGAGAAATTATTCAATCCAGCAATGTGGCTGACCGGCACGCTCAAATTCAGCGAGGGCTCGCGATCTGGAGAATAAAAGGTGCGGTTCTCCGTCGGATGCTGATAGACGGTCATCACGACATGGAACGCCTTCTCGATCTGCGCGACGGAGCCATTCACGTCCACCATCAGCCGATTAACGGGCGTGTTCGTAACGGTCAAGCCGTTTGCCTTCGCGAAACTAATCACTTTCTGATAGTCGGACGTTGTGGGACCAAATCGCTGAGTGAACTGGGTTACAGAAAGATATTTGCGATAGTTGGAACTGGTTGGGTCATTGAGTTCGCCGAGAAATTCAGTGAGTTGATCTTCATTACGGACCGGTAGCATAACGGCAAGATCCAAGTGCTGAGAGGCTGGGAGGACACCTATCGGCACCGCTTGCCCATTTGTAATCGCTGGGCGGACATGGTTGTGGAGCACCTGCAATTGTTGTTGTTCGGCCTGCCCTGAGATTGTGAACAGCAAGAACAACGCCGCACAAACGGGAGCAATCAGTCCGCTTCGCAGTAGGGGAGTATGTTTCGTCATGTTCTTAATCCTTTCGATTTTTTGAAACGTTCGACCTGGACACCCAACTTCTCCTGGATGCGAATTGTGTACCTTTTTTTTGAGGAAAGCAATCAGGGACAAGCGGTTTTTTCACACGGATGGGCAGCACAAAAACCAGAAAAAATCAGCGTCTGCTAAAGACCTTGTGGGACGGGCATTCAGTGGGAGAAATTGTATTTGTCCAATTCGGGAAAAGTTCTAACAAAAAGTTTCGAACCCATCACTCGACAGCGTTGCGCGCAATGACTTCGCGATACCAATCCGCGCTGAGCTTCGGGGTACGCTTCTGGGTCTTGAAGTCCACATAGTGCAGTCCGAATCTTTTGCTGTATCCGTCCGCCCATTCGAAATTGTCGAGCAGACTCCACAGAAAATAGCCCTTGATGGGATAGCCTTCCGACGCGGCGCGATGCAGGTGCGTGAGGTAATTGCGGAGAAACATAACGCGGTCGGTGTCTTCGATACGGCCATCGGAGGTGATGACGTCATCCGATGAGGTTCCATTCTCCGTGATGTAGATCGCTTTAGGTTTCCATACTTCGCTTACATTGCGGACCGCCCAGTAGATCACTTCAGGGCCAAGGTACAGCCAGTCAGAGGCCATGTGCGGGTACGAAGTCGGGAGGGTTTCAACGACGTATCCATCGGGTGAATTGTCTGCTCGAACATACTCGGGCGCGTAGACGTTAATGCCCACGAAATCGAGCGGACTGCCGATGATTGCCATATCCTCAGCTTGAACCTTCGGAGCGTTCTTGCCTTCTCGTCGAAGGTAGCCGTCGGTGTATTTGCCTTCCATCACCGCCGTGAGAAACTGTGCGTTTTCCTCGCGCGTCGCCTTACGCGCGGCTTCGATCTGCTCGCGAGTTTCGATCACGGGAATGTAAATCTCGGCATTTTCTGCCAGCCCGACTTGTGTCCCGGCTTTCGCATTGGCACGGATGGCCTGCACCCCAAGCCCGTGTGCGAGGATGGCGTGATGACGAATCTGATTTACCTGCGCATCGGGGAGCTGCAAGCCTGGGGCAAACTTTCCAGTCTTGTATCCGAGATCGGTGAAGCACGTGAACTCGTTAGTCGTGAAAAAGTGGCTGACCCGGTCAGAGAGCTGCCGGGAAACATACCCAGCGTAGTCACCAAATGCTTTAGCGGTGTCTCGCGACTGCCAACCACCCGGCAAGGCTTGTGGCAGGTCCCAATGGAAGAGAGTGATGTAAGGAGCAATTCCATTCTTGAGCAATTCATCCACTACGCGCTGGTAATAGGCAATACCTTTTTCGTTTGGCTGGCCAGTGCCGTCGGGAAAGACGCGTGACCACGCGATTGAAAATCGGTATGCTTTCACGCCCAGATTCTTAAGCAGCTGCACATCTTCCTTGTAGAGATGGTAGGAATCATCGGCAACGTCTCCGGTTTCGCCTTGGAAAACTTTGCCCCGAGTATGAGAAAAGACATCCCAGTTGGATGGCTTTCGTCCATCTTCATTTACCGCGCCTTCAATTTGATATGCAGCCGTGGCGCACCCCCAAATGAAGTTTGGAGGAAAGGTCAGCAGCTTGGGCGTAGCAATTTGCGCAAGCGCGATCCCCGGGAGAGACGAGCTTGCCCAAGCGGCCGCAGCGGCTGCGCCGGCTACAGTTTTGCCGAATTTTCTGCGCGTCAGGTTTTTCATCGTCCAAGAAGATTACCACCGGACTTGGCCTAAAATTCGGAACGAGATGGCCAGCTTTTTAACTTTCCTACAGGATTTGACGGATTTACTCAGCTGGCAGTCGTCATTAACATTTGGTCATGTTCGCAACTGGAGCGCGCAAAGCAGTCCCGGGACAACATCACAGGGCCCTAAGAATATTGATGTGGTTACGTATGACCCCTGTGGTTGGGACGTGTACGTTTTGTAGTTTGCAGTTCAAGGTGCCGCACACAGCCTTAAAACGCGTCGCGGATGCGCAGGAAAGTCTGAAGCGACAATTTTCGTGGCACAAATGCGTGACTGATCGTCCGCTCGCGGCCTAAAGTACCACTCCGAAAATCGCTCACGGAAAAAGGCTGGACAACTTGATTACGTTGCCCAGCCTTTCTTCTTTGCTGCTCCCCAGGAATTTCTTACCTGCCGAAGCTGTATCCGATGGACGCGCCATAACGCTGCGCATGCCACGACGAGAAGTCGCTGTTGTTATTAATCAGGTATAGGTGCGCTTCGGGACGGACGAACAGGTTGTGCGTGACATATAAACGCAAGCCGACTCCAAAGTGTCCGTCAAATTTGTTCTCGCTGTTGTAGGTCGTGCATCCGGCGAAATAGCTGCACGTGTAGTAGTTATTGTAGAAGCGGACGTTTTGCACACCTACACCCGCTAGTATTTCTCCATCAATGCGTGGGGCAAGATGAGGCGTCCAAATTCCGTTTACATCCCAAAAAATTGGACGGAACGGCTGATAGCCTTGATACAAGTTCTGGCTGGCGCGCCAATTGATTTCAGTTTGAATTCCCAACTGCTTATGCAAGAGGACGTCAAAGCTGAATCCAGGATAGGTACCGCCGCCGATGGTTTGCCCGCTATAGTTCGACGTATTCAGGCCGCTCGAACTGGACGGCGCGGTCAGGGCACTAATGCCGAATGCGGCATCGACTTGTTGCGCCTGCGCGGCGGCAACCATTAGAAAGAATGCGAGCACCGATGAAATTACTGTGATCTTTCTCAAGTGATCCTCCATGGAAAGTGTCAATTTAGAAACCCGAAATTCCGAAAAAAGTTGCGATGCTAAAGTTATCTTTGGCTTTTCAATAGTTTAGAGCACCTACAGTACTCAAACACGCTCGTGGAATCTTATTTTGAATAACAAGTTTGATGCACTAATCATCGGTGGCGGCGCGGCGGGTCTTATGTGCGCTATCGAAACTGGAAGGCGTGGACGCAAGGTCGCAGTGCTGGAACTCGCCAATTCACTGGGCAAGAAAATTATAATTTCAGGTGGCGGCCGCTGTAACTTTACGAATCTTTACACCAGCGCTGCGAATTTTATTTCGGCCAACACTCATTTTGCTAAGTCTGCGCTCGCCAGATATACGCCAGCAGACTTCATCGAACTCGTGGAGAAGCACCACATTCCATATCACGAAAAAACCTTAGGACAACTCTTCTGTGATAACTCAGCCCGAGACATCCTAAAAATGCTCGAGGACGAATGTCGGAAGTTTGGAGTGGAATTCTTTCTCAATACGCAGGTTGCAGAAGTCAGCCGTCTATCGCATTATTCAGTGCGGTGCACAACTGCGGAATTTACGGCTCCCGTGCTAGTTATCGCGAGCGGTGGTATATCGATCCCGCGAATGGGCGCCACAGGGTTTGGTTATGACATTGCGCGACAATTCGGATTGAACGTTATCCGGCCACGCCCTGCACTCGTGCCACTTACGTTCAACAAGAACGATGCTGATTCGTATTGCGATCTCGCCGGACTTTCTACAGAAGTGATTGTGTCGTTGGAAGGCCAGCGCTTTCGGGAAAAGATGCTCATCACTCATCGTGGCTTGAGCGGTCCGGCAATTCTGCAGATTTCTTCATACTGGACGGAGCAGTCCTCTAGGTCAGTTCCCATTCATATCGACTTGGCTCCCGATCGGATTGTGACAGAGGATCTCCGGCAAGACACCGTGCGCAATCTGGCGCTGGCGAAAGCAATGTTGCAAAGTATCCTTCCTGCCCGCTTCGCAACTCGCTGGATGGAACTGCATTCCCCTCCGAACTGGACAAATACTGGTCTCGCTGAACTCGAGCGTCAGATCCACGCATGGGAAATTTATCCTTCAGGCACTGAAGGATTCGATAAAGCAGAGGTCACTGCGGGCGGCGTTGATACAAACGAACTATCCGCCAAAACGATGGAAAGCAAGAAGTCGCCGGGCCTGTACTTCATCGGTGAAGTCGTCGACGTGACCGGGCATCTCGGAGGATTTAACTTTCAATGGGCTTGGGCCTCAGGAGCGGCAGCCGGGCGGGCAATCTAATTTACTTTGTAACAGCGTTTGCCAGGCCTTCATCGGGAGGTGAACCAAAACCTTGCCATACGACGCGCATATCTTTATCGAGTTCAACGCTCGCAGAAAGAGCCCCTTTGCCGCCGCGTCCAGATCGCGCGTAACGCAAATCTTTGAAGTGGACGATGCTGTTTCCCGAATCCAGCGACTCGCTTTCGATAATCGGATATTGCGCCCAATCCAAATACGCACGCCCTAAGTATGATCCCTTCGCTGCAAGCGTCGCCGAGTTTTCTTGCGGTTTGTGGTGCACTCCCATTTCATCGCGAGGATCGACTTCTCCGGTAAGCGTGTTCACTTCCACAGTGGCCAAAAACTTTTCGGTTTCGACCACTCCAGACCATTGCATAGGCGTCCACCAATACGGATAAGCCGATGCCCGCACAGGATTCGCGCCCTGATACGAGTTGGCGTTAAGCAGGTTCACTGCGCGCCGATGTTCGTAATCGCGAACTCCCCACATAACGACTATTCCGAATAGCGCCAGCGAAGCAGCTAATCTACCTCGCGGCGTCTTTCTCTTCACTCCGAATTCGCCGTCGATGAGAGCAGAGAGTGCCGGAAACAGAAGACCAGCGACCAGCAAAATCAACATGACTGGATCAGCAATGAAAACGATGTCCCACGAGTACCATCGTTCGACGAATGGCCAGAACGGGCGCACTCCATAATTGTTTGTGAAGTCTAGAAGGATGTGGCTGAGGCCAGCGATGTATGCGAACAGAAACAGAAGTCCCCATCGCGGTGGTAGCTTTTCGTCTTTTATTTTTACCGTCTGTCCGCGCAATCGCCAAATTCCGTACATGAGGCCGACGACCGCGGCTTCAATAATGAACAGCCCTAAAAACGAATGCGTAAACCCGCGATGGTGAGCAAAGCCGAATGCAGATCCCTTGATCTCGCCAAGGATATCCATATCCGGCGCTTCCGCCGCGAGGATCATGGTCGCCGTCGCCAATCCAGTCTTGCGATTGAAACCGGCACGTCCCATGCATGCGCCCGTTAAGAAATGTGTGACCGGCTCCAAAAACGATTGGTCCTTTCAAGTTAGGAAGGCAACGATCTATCTTAATTGCTGGCTGGATTCTTGAGGAACTAACAACGCGAGTGCATCAGGAACGATCGATACTTCTGCGGGCAGGTGTCCCAATAGCTCGCCGTCTGCCTCTACCAAGACTTGCTCGGATCGCTTGCCATCCAACGCGGAGCAAAGTGCGCTGTGCGCGAATAACCGCTCTACGCCGGGAACGTTCCAGCGGGATCCGCTGATCCCTCGCACAATATGGCCGAGATAACTTGCACGACTGCGGTTATGAAAAAGCATCATCCGGAAATCGTTGCGATCAAGTGACGCTCCCGGCGCAAGCTCTCTCAATATCCCTCCGAAGTTACGAATGCGAACTGCAAGCAACTGGGAAACAACATGGTCCCGCCCGACGCCATTACTTTCTTTTGTGATTGCTCGAAACAGGTGCATCGGATGTGTCAGCCATAGCTGGAATGCAGTCAGATAATAACCCGCGAGTCCAAATCGTAACTTTGCCGACGCGCTTAATTTGTAGAACACGTGCGCATCTACGCCGATCCCTGCTGTCACTGCAAAGTATCGCGATACTGGCTCGCCTTTGAATCCGATACAGTCGATCTTCCCAACTGCGATTCGCTTGGGAAGCCCCTGCAGCAACGCCGTCGTCGCACCAGACGCGGACATTGGCAATCCCAGATCATGCGCGAGGCTGTTCGCAGTTCCCAGAGGTATTACGCCTAAGGCGATATGCGACCCAACCATCCCCTGCAATACATCATGGATTGTTCCATCTCCACCACAGGCAAAGATGGTGTCACAGCCATCTGCGATTTGTTGGCGGACTTGGTCCGGGGTTGCGTTCGAACCCAGAGTCGCCACAATTCGCGCTTCAAACCCTTCGTTGCGCAGAATCGCATCTACCGCTTCTACATCAGCGAGACGCCGCTCGCGCCTGCGTCCGGAAAGCGGATTGTAGAGCACCGCAATCTTCTGCATTACTTGCCCCGGCTACCCCACTCCCACATGCCAAACATTGCTTTCTTCGATAAAGGGTGCCCGACTTGCCGCGCGAGCATGGATATCTGACCACGATGGTGCGCATCGTGCGCGATGAGATAGCCGATGAATCCAACGACATCCGGTTTAAAGTTTTTGATTCTGCCATCGCTGCCAAGAGCCATCTTAATCAAAGCGCTAAGGGCTGCGCGGCTTTGTTCGAGGGCTTTCGCGGCCTGAGTCGGCGTGACGCTAGCTTTGTCCAACGACTCGGGGATTTTGCTTTCTTTCGCCGCCGCTTTCAGCCACATTACGCGCACATTGTGCATATGGGCTGCGATGGCAGCGATGGATCGGCCCTTGCCATCCGGCGGGGCAGCAAGCCATGATCCAGCGGGCAAATTCTCCAGCAGATATTGATTGATTCGGTCGTTAGTATCGAACGCCTTAAATAACGCGTCAGCAATGGAAAAAGCTTCAATCGTCTTTGCCACAATTGCTGCCCTCCTTCTGTGCTGAACAGCTTACCTTATCGCAAACCCACCTATAATATTTCCAAATGGCTGCGAGCAAAGACATCGCGAAAAAGATCGAAGCGCTACGGGAGGACATTCGCCATCACGAATATCGCTACTACGCGTTGGATGATCCTGAAATCTCCGATGCTGCGTTCGATAAACTGCTCCAGCAACTCAAAGACCTCGAAACCAGCCATCCGGCGCTGATTACACCGAATTCTCCGACGCAACGCGTCAGCGGTAAGCCCAGCGATAAATTCGTGAAGGCTCCCCACTCCTCGCCCATGCTGTCGTTGGACAATACCTATAACATTGAGGACCTGCGCAGCTGGGAGCGGCGCGTCCATGAACTCACGGGGCGCACGGATATTCAATACGTTTGCGAATTGAAACTGGATGGCATGTCTTTGGCCCTGCATTACGAGAACGGCATTCTGGTTCGCGGCATTACTCGTGGCGACGGCGTCATCGGGGAAGACGTAACCGCGAACGTCCGCACTGTGCGGTCGATTCCTCTGTCCGTTTCAAAAGAAAAGTTAAAGCAAGCCGGCCTGCCGCCCGATTTTGAGGTGCGTGGTGAAATGCTGATACCTCTCGCCTCATTTAAAAGGATGAATGAAGAGCAAGAACGCAAAGGGCTTAAGATTTTTGCCAATCCGCGTAAT
This sequence comes from Terriglobia bacterium, assembly GCA_963716165.1. Classification (GTDB taxonomy): domain Bacteria; phylum Acidobacteriota; class Terriglobia; order Terriglobales; family Acidobacteriaceae; genus JAJPHW01. Next base: position 42,973 of record OY970291.1, read on the forward strand.
GCGACTGCGGGGACTGTGCGTAATCTTGAACCGAGTATTACCGCCCAGCGACGTCTCGATTACTTCTCCTACATACTGTTGTGTGATGGTCATACCTATTTTGACAGTCACTCCAAGACCTTGGCTGCGTTAGAAACCGTTGGATTCAAGGTCAACCCCAGCCGGGCACTCGCCAACAATTTCGAAGAAGTGTGGAATTTTATCGAGAAGCAGGAAAAGCTGCGGGAGAAGCTTCCTTACGAAATTGATGGTGTAGTCATAAAAGTTGACCGAACCAGCCTGCAGGATGAGCTTGGCTTCACCGGACGAGCTCCCCGTTGGGCGATCGCGTACAAATACGCCGCACGTGCGGGTATCACACTGGTTGAAGATATTCTGGTCCAAGTCGGTCGCACCGGAAAACTCACGCCAGTGGCCGCGTTGAAGCCGGTTCTAATCGGCGGCACGACAGTCAGCCGGGCCACGCTGCATAACATGGACGAGATCGAGCGCCTCGGAATCAAGATTGGGGACTGGGTCGAAGTTGAGCGCGGCGGCGATGTGATCCCAAAAGTCACGCGCGTTGTAGAGGACAAGGACCATCCACGTGGACATAAGACTTTCAAGATGCCGACCGCATGTCCGGAATGTGGCACTCATGTTGTCCGTACCGAGGGCGAGGTCGATTATCGCTGCGTGAATGCCAATTGCCCGGCCAAGCTGCGCGAGAGCATTCTGCACTTCGCGTCGCGCGGCGTCATGAACATCGAAGGCATGGGCGAAGCGCTAGTGAATCAACTCACAGATCGCGGCCTCGTCAAAAATGTTTCGGATATCTATCGGATCACAAAAGACGATCTCTTGTCGCTGGAACGCATGGGCGATAAATCAGCCCAGAATGTTCTGGTCGAAATCGAGAATTCCAAAAAGCTGCCATTGGAGCGCGTCATCTTCGGATTGGGAATGCGTTTTGTGGGAGAACGCACCGCTGAATTTCTCGCGGAGCATTTCGGTTCGATGGATGCATTAATGAACGCGACCGAAGAAGAACTCCAAGAGGTCAACGAAGTCGGCCCTCGCATCGCCAAAAGCATTGTCGAATTTTTTCAGGAGTCGAGTAATCGCAAATTGGTCGAGCAATTGCGCAAATCTGGCGTACGCCTGACCGGAATAAAGAAGGAACGCGGAACAAAGTTGGCCGGCAAAGTGTTTGTTCTCACGGGAACGCTGGAAAAATATTCTCGAGACGAAGCCAAGAACAAAATCGAAGATGCCGGAGGGAAAGTTACAGGTTCGGTAAGCAAGAAAACAGACTATGTTGTCGCTGGCGCGGACGCCGGTTCCAAACTGGATAAGGCTAAAGAACTAGGTGTAGCAGTCATTAACGAAAAAGATTTGGAAAAATTGCTCGCATAACTTATGTTGAGAATTAAGCGCGAGCATTATGATGCGATTCGACAACACGGAAAAGAAACGTATCCAAATGAATGTTGTGGCGTGTTACTTGGCCGGCCAAGTGAGGATCAACGCACGGTTACAACGGTTATTCCAGCCACTAACACTCGCACTGATTCACCCGGCAATCGCTATAACATCGATCCGAAGGAACTGATCCGAATCCAGCGCGAGGGTCGCGAACGCCGCGAGGATATTATTGGCTTCTATCATTCTCATCCAGATCATCCAGCACACTGGTCCCAGACTGATTTGACCGAAGCGCATTGGTTCGGATGCTCCTACGTGATCACAAGTGTGAAAAACAGCCGAGCGATGGAAACCAATTCTTTTGTGCTCTCCGGCCCCGACGAAGAACATAAAATGTTTGTAGATGAGAAAATTGAAATCACAGACAATCCCTAGATTGTCCGAAAGGCTTAGCAGCCGCAGGTTCGCATCGGCTGCGCATTGCATCTATATTTTTTAACTAATCTGTATTTTTTATCAATCCGTTTGAATCGAGGATTCTCCATGCCCGTTGAAACCGTCGCCAATCCCGCACCTAGTCCTGCACTCAGTAACGATGAGATTTTGCGATATTCCCGCCATCTCATCATGCCGGAAGTGGGCATGGACGGTCAGCAGAAGCTGAAGGCAGCAAGCGTCCTTTGCATTGGAACTGGCGGACTCGGTTCCCCGCTCGCTTTGTATCTTGCAGCCGCTGGTATTGGCACGCTCGGCTTGGTTGATTTCGATACCGTCGACTACACCAATCTGCAGCGGCAGATCATACATACAACTGCCGATGTGGGCCGGAAGAAGCTCGATTCCGCTGCGGAAAAACTTCAGGCGATCAATCCTTTTGTGACAATCCGCAAATTCGATACGCGATTGTGCAGCGAGAATGCCCTTGAACTCTTTCGCGATTTCGACATCATCGTCGACGGCACGGATAACTTCCCAACTCGTTACTTAGTTAACGATGCGTGCGTTCTTACCGGCAAGCCGAATGTTTACGGCTCGATTTTCCGGTTCGAAGGTCAAGCCAGCATTTTCGCGACCAAAGACGGTCCCTGCTATCGGTGCCTGTATCCAGAACCGCCACCGCCCGGATTGGTTCCTTCCTGTGCGGAAGGCGGAGTGCTCGGCATCCTCCCAGGTTTGGTCGGCGTGATGCAGGCCACTGAGGCCGTGAAACTTATTCTCAGAATCGGCGAACCTCTGATCGGGCGTCTACTTTTAATTGACGCCCTGAGCATGAAGTTTAGGGAATTGAAGCTACGGAAGAATCCAGATTGCCCAGTATGCGGTCCGAATGCCACGATCACAAAGTTGATAGACTACAACGAGTTTTGTGGAATTCCCGACCAGAAAAAAGAGGACAAGAAAGTGGAGGCAGCTTTGCCCGAAATGCAAGTTGAAGAATTAAAACGCCGGATCGACAGCGGGGATAATTTGTTTGTACTTGATGTTCGCGAACCCCATGAATATCAGATTTGCAACATTGGTGGACACTTACTGCCACTGAACGATCTGCCGAACCGCATGAACGAACTCGATCCTAGCCGCGAAGTTGTTGTCCATTGCAAAATGGGAGGACGCAGCGCTAAGGCCGTAGCTCTGATGCAGCAGGCAGGGTTCAAGAAGATCCACAACCTCACCGGCGGAATCATCGCGTGGGCAGAGCGTATCGATCCCACGATGCCAAAATACTAATCACATTCAAAATAAAATTGGGGAGCTTCGCGGCTCCCCATTATTTGATTTCGTTCGCTTTCAATTATTGGCTGCTGCCGTTTCCAGCGCTCATCTGATCTCCAAACGCCAGCGCCTGTTTCTTGCCTCCGAAATGAATTTCCGCAACGGTGTTGGTTCCGTCTGAATTGCGTTTTACGATCGCGGAATCATCTGCCGGCTTTTGCGCCAGATCAATCAGGTGTGCCGGAACAGTAGCGACGACAGTGGATCCCCGCATTACGGTCAACTGAACGGTGGCGCCATCGCCATCCCATTTGACTTGATACTGGCCAGCCTTAACCTGAGTTCCGCCGATGGTTGCCGCGTCGGCCAACTGAAATGATCCTTTGTTCGCCTTGTTCGATGCAAAGGCTCCAGTAGCCAAAAGCACCGCCAATCCCAGGACTACACTTTTCGTAACTTTCGAAATATTCATAAACTCCTCTTCATTCTTTCCCGAGTCACGTCGGGAACCGGTTCTGGGCGGCCGGTTGATCTCCTCGGATTTCCTTGCGTTTGTCCGCGAAGAGACTACAATCAATCCGCGGGCACGGTAAAGGCCTAACTGCAAAGTTCAGACTCTATCCGTCACGGGATTGCGCTCACCTGGGCCGCCAAACCGAAAGTGAGCCATTCCCTGCCCTGCGAATTTCGAAATCTACTGAACCAGATCTGTTGACAGGTACGTTTCGCTCTCCAGAAAAGTTCCCGCCGCAATATCTGCTTTCCTCTGCTTGGACGTTCCAATGTATTCATCGTTAGCAGCGCGCTATAAACGTCAGCGCGTTTCCGCGTAAATATTGGTTACGTATTGTTAAAGGATGTTTCCAGGCGACAGTTCGAACTATCGAAATGAGAAAAAAGGTTAAAACTCGAGATGAAAACGGCAGCCCGCAACTAACACCGGTCCACGATCGCGATTGTATCCAGGATTGTTAATGTGTTGTAAATCTGGACCAAAGAAAAATCCCCTCCATATGTGTGCGTTGTAATAGGCCTCCAGGATATTTTCGCGTCCGTAATTTAATCCGCCGTCGCCTAATAGAAACCCGTTTCCTCCCAATTCAAGATATTGCTGGTGGTAAGTGGAAATTCCATTCGACACTAAAGCGATCCCGACCTTATCAAGCTTGCGATGCCATTGTGAGCCGATAGCGTCAGCGCCAAATGCAACCGTCTCATCAACTTCTGTGTATGCGTAGGATTCATGCTGGCCTTCGTTCCAGCCCCACCGTCCGAACAGGCGAATGTCATGTTTCATTTCGTGTTCGATGTTGACGCCGAATCCGTATTTGGCAGTTGTGTGAAAAGGATGTGCGGTGATTTCAGGAACTGGAATTGCTCCCGAAAGAAAATTGTTGACGGCATCGCGATACACGCCCATGTTTGCGTGATTGATGTATGACAGCAACCTGACCGTTGTATTTCGTTTCTCGCCATGCCCAGGATGGAGCTCTAATTCGTAATTTTCTGCATGCGCCTTATGCAAATTCCATTCCAGGTCTGGACCGTTTGCCACTTGCGGCATGAGCGTCTCACCAAATCGGACCGCCCAGTTGCGGTCAAAGTAAGAAGCCATAACTCCGTATGTGTATCCGCGAGTGTCTGCTGCGTAGTCGTAGGCACCGTTGTTATCCACTGTCCAATTCATGAACTGTAGATGGCTGTCGGATCCTACTTCGTTAACATCAAAGAAATCCGCAGTACCGAATTTTCCCGCGCGAAGTTCTATCCGGCGGACGGGTAATTTCGTAGCGAGAGCAAACGGTCCGCGCTGCGCATCGATCGTCTCCGAGCTTAGCGGAATAATTTGGCGCAACATGATGCGGGCAACATAAGGCTTCTTGCTCAGCAACGGATTTCGGACAACATCGAGATTGGTCTCACCTGCCAGCCCCAGCGCATCACTGAGGCCGCCTCCGCTGGCCTCTTCCATATCCAGAAATACTTCTGTGTAGTGTGTCAGCCGGTAGCCGAGAAACAGCGTAGACACGTTCGAGGTAGCGTATTCGTCGTGAGGATTAAGACTGTTGCGTCCGCTATATTTTGCATAAAAACCCGGATGCCATTGAAAAATAATGTTGTCCTGCCCGGAGATCCAGTAACGCGTTGTCTGGGAATGACGAAACATGGTGATCACGGGCTGATCGGGCGATTCCGACGCAGGATCGGCGGTTTGCTGCTCCGATTGAGCCATGCAGAGAGCGCCAAAAGCCAACCAGGCAATCAACAGCAATCCGAAATGAAAGCGTTTCAACATATTCATTGATTTCGATTAATAGTGTACTCCCCTATGGTATATTGAGATCATAATAATTTGAGGTATTTATGGCTCACACCATACGCGAGAAAGATAAGTTAATTTCGCGCGTCCGCCGCATTCGTGGACAAATCGAAGCCACTGAGCGTGCCTTGCTGGAAGAAAAGCCCTGCGGAGATCTCTTGCAACTGATTTCTGCCGCGCGCGGTGCCATGAACGGTCTAATGGCAGAGCTAGTTGAAGATCAGATTCGCTTTCATGTACTCGATCCCGACCGCAAGCCAACCCACCAACAACGGGCCGCAGCCGATGACCTCGTCGAGATGGTCCACTCGTACTTGAAATAAACAATCCGCCGCAAAAAGTGAAGGACAGTTCGGAGCCCCCCGAAACTGTCCTTATCATTTCCCTCCCGGTTAGAAGGGCCTGTACTGATTGTGAGATTACCTGCGCTATATTGCAGGGCGATTGCCACTGTGTAAAAATCCGATGAATCGTGCGGCGCGGCGCACGTGCTGATATATTTCTCTTTCGCTTCTGGAGACCGATCGTTTGCCTCGTAAGACCGAGCTTTCGCGCCAATTACAGCAACGTGCCGAGAAATTTATTCCCGGCGGCGTTAACTCGCCGGTGCGCGCGTTCGGATCGGTTGGCGGAGATCCGCCGTTCATTGTGCGTGGCAACGGCTCACATATATGGGACGCCGACGGCAACAATTATATCGACTACATTGGTTCATGGGGTCCGCTCATTCTTGGTCACGCTGCGCCCTTTGTTGTCGAAGCGATCTGGGCGGCTGCGGAACTCGGCACCAGCTTCGGCGCGTCCACGCCGTCCGAAGCCGATCTCGCCGAGATTGTTATCTCTGCATATCCGCACATGGACAAGGTTCGCTTCGTCAGCTCCGGCACCGAAGCGACGATGTCCGCGATTCGCTTGGCGAGAGCGCACACGAAGCGAAAGTACATCATCAAGTTTGAAGGATGCTATCACGGACACGCCGACGCGCTCCTGGTTAAAGCTGGATCAGGTATCGCGACTTTGGGAATCCCAGGCTCGGCGGGCGTTCCCGAGGAATTTACTCAGTTCACGATTGCATTGCCCTTCAACAACATCAGCGCCGTCGAACAGGCATTCAAGAAATTCCCTCATCAGATTGCCTGCGTCATTCTCGAGCCTGTCGTCGGAAACATGGGCTGTGTGCCGGCTTCGGGGGATTACCTGGCTGCGCTTCGCCTCATCACCGCTCGTGAACATGCAGTGCTGATTTTCGATGAAGTGATGACGGGATTTCGTTTGGCATTCGGCGGAGCGCAGGAACTCTACGGTATTACTCCGGACTTGACGACGCTCGGTAAAATCATCGGCGGCGGACTTCCCGTTGGAGCTTACGGAGGGCCATCCGAGATTATGAATCTGGTCGCACCACTCGGACCGATGTATCAGGCGGGAACGCTATCGGGAAATCCTCTAGCAATGTCTGCCGGGTTGGCGACGTTGAAACATCTCCGCGAACACAAAGCTGAAATTTATCCTCGCCTCGAAAAACTTAGTGGCGAGCTTGTAAACGGAGTCATGGCGGCGGCGAAAGACGCGGGATTGAACATCAGCGCCAACCGCGTTGGATCGATGTTTACATGGTTCTTCAACCCTGGTCCGGTGACCGACTGGACGTCCGCATCGAAGTCCGATACGGAAGCTTTCGGACGCTTCTTTCGGGCAATGCTCGATCAGGGAATATTTTTGCCGCCGTCACAATATGAAGCGGCATTCCTCGGCGCAACGCATACGGATGAAGACATCAGCAAGACGGTCGCAGCCGCGAAGGAAGCCTTCTCTCAGCCGCGCAAATAAAAAAGCACGCCAGCTTTGGCGTGCTCCTATCCTTAAACACTGTTTAGAACAACGCAGTTGGTCTGCGCTTCCAGGCTTTGCCCTTTTCCTGCGACGTCTTTTCTACATCGGCGACATACGCAGATGTCTGCGTCAACACGTGATGTAAATCGTTGCCCAGGCTGATAAACGTGAATCCCTTCTCCAGAAATTCTCCGACGCGCGCAGTGCCGAACAAGAACAATCCGAGAATGACATTATTTTTGCGTGCATGATCGATCAACTTTTTGGTAGCCGCATCGAGTTCCTGAGAAGTGTACATATGGGGAAATTCATACTTCTCATACAGCCCCATCGACATGCACAAATCGTTTTGTCCCAGGAACAAAATATCAACACCGGGGACGGCGGCGATGTCAGCAATATTGTCAATGCACGATGCGGTCTCGACCTGCAACGCGACGATTCCATCTTTGTTGAAGTTTCCGGCATAGCCAAGCAGTCCGGCTTTATTCATGCTGCGCTGCGGAAAATAAACCGACCGCGTACCCGCGCGTGGATACTTCGTGCAACTCACCGCTTGTCGCGCTTCTTCGACGGTGTTGATGTAAGGCACGAGGACGCCGTCCGCACCGAGATCGAGGGCCTGCTGAATTCCTGGACGGTCGTCGTATCCGCCAACGCGCACCAACGATTTAGCGCCACCGTTTGCGATGCCGGAAAGCATTGCCGAAAGTTTTTCGAAATTCATGGGGCCGTGTTGCGTATCCACCAGCAGCCAGTCATATCCACTGTGCGACAACTGTTCCGCTACGGTCGGGCTGTGCGAGTTGACGAACAGGCCAAGCTTAAGCTGCCCCTGCCGCAATTGATTTTTGAATTCCGATCCGCTCACCGCGGTTTCCGCCATAAAGATTTCCTCCTGGAATTTGAATAGCTAGTGTACCCGCGCAAGGCAGTGGAAGACTATCTCGCCAACCAGCTTTTGTGGAAAAACAATGACCATGGGCACCAACGGAGGACGCTTTTCAGACTCTCAACTCAACCACCGTTGCACCACCGCCACCTTCGTTTTGCTCGGCTTCTTTGACAACGTCCACATGAGGGTGCTTCTGCAAGAATTGTCTTAACGCTTTGCGCAGAATGCCCATTCCACTGCCGTGCACGACGCGAACTCGCGGCAATCCGGCGAGGAACGCGCGATCCACAAACTTCTCAACTTCGCTGGTGGCTTCATCCACTGTCTGTCCGATCACATTAATTTCGGACGCTGCGTTCTGATCTTCATTCCCTAGTCGCACCGAAATCCCTCGTGCCCGCGCGGCTTGCACGGGAGAGATGCCATCCATGCTGGCACCGCGTCCAATGACCTCGGCAATGTCATCACGAGCGATCTTCATTTTCATGACGCCAATCATGACTTCAAAGTGATTGTCATCGATCCGGCGCGTTATCTTTCCGGCGCGACCCATCGATTTAATCTTGACCATGTCGCCCTCGGCAACATGCTTTACCACTTGCGGCTGCGCGTGCGGATCACCCTGGTCCGCTCCGCTGTTGTGCGCAACAATTGTCGAATCGAATTGCTCACGGAAATCGCGGCGCAATTTCGCGATGCGGCGTTCCGCATCTTTGGAAAGCTTCTGCGCAGCTGTTTTGTCCTCCACAGCGTTGACAGCTTCACGCGCGTGATATTCAAAATCGCGCAAGAGACTCTCCAGTTTTTTCTCCATTTCTTTCGTTTTGGCTTGCTGTTCTTTCTTGCCTTCCGTCGCCAGGCGAGACTTCTCGCGTTCCACTTCCTCTTCCCGCGCTTTCAAACGAAAGCGATCGGACTCAACCTGCCGCAATTCTTCATGCAAACGGTCCAGAAAATGGCCAACGTCCCGAGCTTGCGTTCCTAATCGTCCGCGTGCTGAAAAAATAATTTGAGGATTCAATCCCAACCGCTGCGCAATGTTAATTCCCGCCGAAGCGCCGGGAACGCCGACTCTCAGTTCGTAAGTCGGCTGCAGTGTAGCTTCATCAAATCCGACGGACGCGTTGACCACGCCCGGTGTGTTCCCTCCATAAACTTTGAGCGAAGTGTGATGCGTCGAAATTACCGAGATGCAGCCGATGCTGCGAAAATGTTCGGCAATCGCGACCGCCAGCGCAGCTCCTTCTTCGGGATCGGTGGCGGATCCTAATTCATCCAGCAGCACCAGTGACTTAGAAGTGGCGGTTCGAGAAATGAAATCAATGTTGGTAACGTGCGCGGAGAAAGTCGAAAGATTCTGCTCAATGGATTGATAGTCGCCGATGTCCGCCAAGACAGCATCGAAGATTGGCATCTCGGCGCGGTCCGCAGGCACATGGATTCCGGACTGTGCCATCAATGCAAGCAGCCCCATAGTCTTCAGCGTGACGGTCTTGCCGCCGGTGTTCGGCCCCGTGATGACGAGTTCGCGCCGTTCGCCTTCGAGCTCAATCGTCATCGGCACCGTTTGCTTTCCCTTACCTTTGAGATTGCGTTCCAGCAACGGATGACGCGCATTTCGCAGAATCAACGCTCTGCTGTCGGAAAACTCCACTGCCACGCAAGCGTAGTCTTCCGCGAATCTGGCTTTAGCAAATTGCAGTTCCAGTTCGGCCAAAACTTTTATCGCCACCAGGATTTCAGTCCGGCGCTCGCCGATGCGCTGCGTCATCTCGAGTAATATCCGATGCACTTCGGATTGCTCTTCGTCGAAGAGCCTCACCAGATCGTTGTTCTGCTCGATGGTTTCCATCGGCTCGACAAAAACCGTCTGCCCGCTGGAACTGGCCCCATGGACAACGCCCTGCACGCGGCGCTTCTGCTCAACTTTCACGGGGATTACGAAGCGCTCTCCCCGAATGGTGATGACTTCATCCTGAATGGCGCCGCCATCGGAAAGTTTGCGCAGGTATCCACGCAATGATTCCTGAATGGACCGGCGCTGCTTTTCAATTTCTCGGCGGATTCTCGCCAGCGCCGGAGATGCATGATCTTCCAGCGATCCATCCGGCGCAATCTTGTTGCGCAGGGTGCGCAACAAATCTCCAAACTCCGCGATACCAGCGCTAAGTTCGAGTACGGCCTTCCAGTCGGACTTCATCGCGCCGGGCGGATTTTTCGTAATCGCACGCCACTCCGCGGCCCGATCCATCACGAGCAGGATGTCACGGATTTCTTCCGTTTCGAGCGCAGCGCCTTCAATGCCGGACTTCTCCACGACGCGGGTGACGTCGAGCAGTCCCGCGAAATCGAAGCGTCCGCCGGCACGCCGAAATTCGCGCAGCTCGCCGGTGAGCAAATGCTGATGCTCGATCCATTTCCGATCCGTCGACGGAGCGAGCGCCGCCAGCCGCTCCTTTCCTAACGGAGAAGACGTGTATCCGCGCAGAAGGTCGATGAGATTATCGAATTCCAGGACTCGCGCGCTGCTGTGAACAATGGCTTCCATTCAGGCTCTATGGTACAAGAGCTGCGGCCAGGGGCTGCAATAGCTCACCTACCCTCTCTGCTAAAATCTGCGTATGGCGTTCCCTGTCACGCGGCTTCGCCGTCTGCGCCGCACCGAGATTTTGCGATCACTAGTGCGCGAAACGCGGCTTAGTCCCGAAGCGTTCATCTACCCGCTTTTCGTTTGCTCTGGCGAGGGTGTGCGCAAAGAAGTCGGCTCAATGCCCGGCGTGTTCAACCTCTCAGTCGATGAGGCGGTAAAGGAGGCGCGCGCAACCAAGGCGCTTGGCATCTCTGGCGTGATTTTATTTGGGCTGCCCGCACATAAGGACGAATCGGCCAGCGGCGCATGGGACGATAACGGCATCGTTCAGCAGGCCGCACGTGCGATCAAGCGTGAAGTTCCCGATCTCCTGATCGTCGGCGATGTCTGCCTATGCGAATACATGTCGCACGGCCACTGCGGAGTTGTAAACACTCGCGGAGCGCAATCTTTAGGCGCAGCCGCCGCACCGCCGGTTGCGGAAGTTTTTGAAATTGATAACGATGCGTCGCTCGATTTGCTGGCGCGAACTTCAGTCTCTTTGGCGCGCGCAGGAGTAGACATCATCGCTCCCTCCGACATGATGGACGGCCGCGTAGCCGCGATTCGCAAGGCATTAGACAACTCCGTTTTCAGCGACACGCCCATTCTTTCCTATGCTGCGAAATTCGCATCGGGATTCTACGGACCTTTCCGCGAAGCTGCCGACTCCACTCCGCAGTTCGGCGACCGCCGCTCATATCAGATGGATGGCGCCAACGTCCGCGAAGCGCTGCGCGAAATTGCGCTCGACATAGATGAAGGCGCGGACATGATTATGGTCAAGCCGGCATTGCCTTATCTCGATGTGATCGCTGCCGCGCGTGAACGATTTGACCTTCCGCTCGCCGCTTATCAAGTGTCCGGCGAATACGCGATGATCGAAGCTGCGGCCCGCAATGGCTGGATTGATCGTGAGCGAGTGATGATGGAGTCGCTGCTATCCATCCGGCGAGCAGGAGCGAGCATTATTCTCAGCTACTACGCGAAAGAAGCGGCACGACTACTGGCATGAGGGCTTAACAAATGCCTCCATTCACCACAGTCTGGCCCTGGGTAATTGGTCTGGGACTTGCCTACTGCGGATGGTTCTGCCTATTTAAGACAGACGTGATGGTTGCGCGAAACCGAAAAAACTACGAAAAATTCAAAGCCGTGCAGTCGCTTCCGTCGTCGAGCTTGGTTTTAAAGTCGTCGTATCCAACCTACATTCGCGCAACTGGCATTCTCATTTGGATTTGTGATGCCGTGATCCTCTACCAAGTCATCTTTAGGCATTTGCGGTAGGCGTTGCGCAAACGGTAGTGGTGCAATTTTTCTATCACACGCATTAAATCTGCTGTATTCGTCAAATGTTGTGCGCGGCTGTAGCAAATGGGACTGTCATGTTTTGAATTTTGAAGGAATTAGTGGGGCGATTGACCTATGACGCGACATCCTGCACCGAATAGCACTTCACTTAGTCGTATAGTATTTTGGACCTCCATCGTCGTTTATGTTGTGGTTGCGCTTACGCACTACATCGGTATAAGAACTCGAACATACGGAGCTTGGCCGATGACAACCTACGAACCTTTGTCTTGGGCGCATAGTTGCGAATTTGCACTTCTGACCGCGCTCATAGCCTGTATCTGGATTGGCATTAAATTTAAATAGAAAATAACTCCAACTGCCCATCGCGAACACACGCCCGTTTCCTGATTGGCTTCGGCTGTTCTAGAATCATTGGTCTGCCATTCATCATCTGTTTTATGTAAGGAGCATTCCTTTGCCTGAAACTATTTATGACATTGCCATCATCGGCAGCGGTCCTGCTGGATACACCGCTGCCATCCGCGCCGGCCAATACGGCCTGAAAGCTGCCCTCATCGAGAAGGACTCCCTGCTGGGCGGCACATGCCTGCACGTCGGCTGCATTCCCACCAAAGCTCTGTTATTCAATGCCGAACTTTGGGACCATCTCAAAGACGCGAAAGAATATGGGATCGAGGGAGTAGACTCTCCCAGGTTGAATTGGAAATCGGTGCAAGACCGCCGCGGAAAGATCGTGGCCAAGCACGCAAAGGGTCTCGAATTTCTGATGAAGAAAAACAAAGTCGAGACGGTAAAAGGTTACGGATCGTTGACAGGCCCGGCACGCGGCGGAGTCTTCGCGGTTGACGTGAAAGCCGCCGACGGAAAGACTTCGCAGATCAAGGCGAAAAATATTCTGCTTTCGACCGGCTCCGAGGCGCGGATGATTCCCGGCCTGGCAGTCGATGACAAAGTTCTGACTAACATTGAGATCCTGCAATTGCCGGAGGTTCCGAAATCGCTGGTCGTAGTCGGCGCTGGCGCTGTCGGCGTGGAATTCGCGTCGATCTATCGATCGTTTGGCAGCGAAGTCACGATTCTGGAAATGCTGCCGCGCCTGGTTCCAGTTGAGGACGAAGAGGTTTCAAAAGAGCTGGCGCGCGCATTCCGCAAGCGCGGAATTAATTTCCATACCAGCGCGAAAGTCGACAAAGTGGAAAAAACGAAGTCCGGCGTTGCGGTCACGTTCACAGTGGATGGGAAACAACAGAAGGTCGAAGCCGAGAAAATCTTGATCGCGATCGGACGCAAGCCTCGCACCGAAAATCTGGGGCTGGAAAAAACGAGTATCAAAGCCGATCGCGGCTTTATCAAGACTGACAAATGGATGCAAACCTCTGAGCCGGGGATTTATGCCATTGGGGACATCGTCCTCGGAACGCCGCAACTGGCGCACGTCGGCTCGATGGAGGGCATTGTCGCGGTCACTAAGATCGCCGGAAAGCCGGGCAAGCCGATCAATCCAAATCACATTCCTGGAGCGACGTATTGCCATCCTGAAATCGGCAGCGTCGGATTGACCGAAGCCAAAGCTCGCGAAGAAGGTTACGACGTCAAAGTCGGCAAATTTCCTTTTACCGCTAATTCCCGCGCTTCGATTGTCGGACAGCATGATGGCTTCATCAAGATAGTTTCGGACGCGAAGCATGGTGAGATACTTGGAGTCCATATTATCGGGCCGCAGGCGACCGAATTAATCGCGGAAGCGGTAACTGCAATGGAACTCGAAGCCACGGTGGAAGACTTGATGTGGACGATCCATGCGCATCCGACACTGGCGGAGGCAATGCTTGACGCCACCAGCAGCGTATACGGGCTGGCGATCAATATGTAATTGTCGTTAATCTATGAAAGTCCGAAATGTACTAAAACTGTTGGAGGATGATGGTTGGTATCTGGATCGGACTCGAGGAAGCCATCGTTAGTACAATCCGACAAAACCGGGTTTGGTAACCATACCGGGCAAGCCGAACGATGACTTGGCTCCTGGTACGTTGAATAGTATTGTGAAGCAAGCGGGTCTAAAGCCATGAACAAGTACTTGATCGTCGTCGAAAAGACCGGCACAGGGTATTCCGCGTATTCGCTTGACTTGTCGGGATGCGTAGCTACAGGAACTACCCGTGAAGAAGTCGAAGAGCAAATGCGCGAGGAAATCGCGTTTCACCTCGAAGGGATGGCGCTCAGCGGCGAGCTCTTACCGCAGCCCCGCTCTTATTCGGCGTATGTTGAAGTACCCGTTCAAGCTCAGTGAGGGTGCTCCATCTTTATTAGCGCAAAGATGGGGCTTTCGGTTCCTCGGAATAGGCAACCCAGCGCCGCATCCGCGATTTACCCCCCAATTTGTTCCCTTTTTCCTTGCCCGGTTTTCAGATACCCTTAATACGTAGCCAATGTCGCTTCGCCTGATAGTCCGGATATTGCTCGTAGGATGCCTAATGCTGCCCGCATTTGGGCGCGTTCAGCCGACGACCGGATTCGATCTCTACTCCCGTGAAGAGGAAATTGCGGCCGGCAAGCAGGCGATGAAGGAAACAGCGCGTGAAGTCCCGCTGTTGCCGCCGACTTCGCCGGTAACAAAATACGTGACCGACTTGGGCAGGGTACTCGTCACACACGCTCCGCATATCGATCAACCGTGGCCCTATACGTTTCACGTTATCGACCAGCCTGGCATTAACGCATTTGCTCTGCCCGGTGGAGCAATTTACATCAATCTCGGAACGGTACAAGCGGCGGACAACGAATCTGAACTGGCGGGTGTGCTGGCGCATGAGATCGCCCATGTCATCCAGCGCCACGGCACGCGGGCCGCGAGCAAACAAATGGCAGCACAGGTTCCGCTGGCGTTGCTCGCTGGAGTGCTCGGTAAATCAACCAGCGGCCAGGCACCCGACATGGGCATTTCGTTTGGAGTCGGTTCTTATTTCCTGAGGAACTCCCGCCAATCGGAATCCGAAGCTGATCTGTTCGGAGCGGACATCATGTACGACGCCGGTTTCGATCCACATGGACTAATTGAATTTTTCACGAAACTACAAAGTCAGAATGAAGATCAGGCGGGACAAGGCGGCAATATTGACGATGACTTCGGCGAATTCTTCGGCGATCACCCCGATCCCGGCAATCGCGTTGAAGCGGTGAATCACGAGATCGCTACGCTTCCGTCCAAGATTTACGCTTCTAATACTCCGCAGTTCTTTGCAGTGAAGCAGTTCGCGGCGAACATCAAGCCAATGACGGCGGAGCAAGTCGAGGCCTGGCGCAAAAAGCACTCTCCGGCTGAATAGCAATCTTTTAGGACTTTTTTGCGGCGGAACTCAACCGCGAGTAGAAAAGAAAAACTAGCCACCTTGTTTTAGTTCAAGCAGCACCTGGCGAGCAATTTCTTTTAGCGTTTCGAATACGCCGGGGCCTTGGAACGCCACTGCTTCAATGACGGGTTCATTCTTGCGGCGAAGTTCTTTTTCCAACGCAGGGACGCTCAACACGTTTGGCAAGTCCCGCTTATTCAACTGCAACACATACGGAATCTTGTTGAAATCGTAACCGTGTTCCTTCAGATTCGAATCCAGATTATCCAGCGCTTCGATGTTCGCATCCATTCGGGCTTCTTGAGAATCGGCTACGAACACAATTCCATCGACGCCGCGCAAAATCAGCTTGCGGCTGGCATCATAAAAAACCTGCCCAGGGACGGTATACAAATGAATGCGGGTCTTGAAGCCGCGGACGGAGCCTAAATCGAGCGGCAAGAAGTCGAAAAAGAGGGTTCTTTCGGTTTCGGTAGCCAGGGAGATCATCTTCCCTTTTTGCTGTTCCGCAGTCTTCTGGTAAATGTGCTGCAGATTGGTGGTCTTGCCGCCCAGTCCGGCACCATAGTACACAATCTTGCAATTGATTTCCCGGGCTGCGAAGTTGATGAAACTCAAAGACTTTCCTCAATCACGCGGCTGACTATCGAGGTAACGCGAAAGCTCAGCCGGAAAATTTGGCGTCGTTATAGATGTTGTAGTTACTGCTGGTTTTATATCACAGCGTTGGGCTTACAGGCAGGTTACTCAGGTTACCTGTTGCTCATGTCGATAACTAAAGTCGATAGCCAAGACGCGTCTCATCGACTGGGCGGCAACGGATAATACCCGGCCTTAGCGGTTATATCCGCACAAGGACGATACGCTGCCTTGCAGCTGGGCCCATGATTTGCTACTCGTATCTCGACTTCGCGATACGCGCTGGACGGTGTCGCTCGGCTCGCATAACCGAGCGTGTACTGATTCCGAGCGTCGCCTGCCACCCGCAAATAAATATCTTCAATCGAGTTGCGGGTGTACTCGTTATAAACTTCCCCTCCGGTCGCATTCGCGTATTTGGGAAGGATGTCGCTGTATCCAAACTTAGGCAGATGCAACCGTTCTACTTTGTTGTAGAGCGGAATCGCGGAACCTTCGACGCCAATGCCAAAAACCATAATGTTTGCGGAGAGCAGCACTTTGAGCACATCCTGATAGCTGGCACTGCTCCGATATTCGCGTCCATCGGTAATGATGAAGATAACTTTGCGCCGTGATTTGTCGCGCTTCAGCAAATCGGTCGCCGCCGCCAGCACAGCATCGTTTAATACGTGAGATTCGCGAGCCGGTGTAATCACTGACGGGACATTAGGATCCACGGACTGCCCGTTAATCGTCGGGCCTTGCGGTCCAAGCGGTCCGCCGGTGATCGGTGGTCCATTATTGTGGCCACGAACGGATGACAGGTCCTGAAAAGTTTCATTTAACTTTTGATTTGCGGCCGTAAAACTGGTCGCCTTACCCACCGTTGTGCTGTAGGTATAGACAGCAACTTCGTCATATGGGCTGAACGCCGCCTGCAAAGCCGTAAATGTCTTATTAACTTTTTGTACGGCGATATCGGGCATACCGGTGTCGATTACGACCGCAGCCGACAATGCAAACGGATCGCTGGTAAAGAAATTTAAGTCTTGCTTCTTCCCGTCTTCGTAAACAGAAACATCTTTCGGCAGTACTCCTTCGACCATGCGTCCGGCATCGTCTTTTACAAGGAATGGAACAATTACCTGATTGACGTGAATCTTTGTTAATTGATACACCTGCTCGTTTGCGGGGGGCGTGTCGGGCGTCGATCCGCCCTCTGGAACTGTAGTAATTTTCATCGGCGGCGCTGGTTCGGACGGCTGACTCGTGGGCGGGGCATCGTTCGGAGCAGTGCCATTCGGCGTGTCACCCGGCGCTGCCTCATTCGGCGGTAACGGAGGTTGTTGTTGTTGTTGCGGCGTATCTCCCACCGGCGGAGCAGTCGTGGGAAACTGTGGCGGAAGGTTGGAAGACGGTGCATCCGGAATGTCTTGCTTCTGCTGCTGCGCGAGGGCACACCCGCCACACGCCAATGCTACCAAGAGCGTAATTCCAACCAGCCTAGCCAACTTTCCTTCCACGGCAACAACCTCTCCGCCTCTCGGCATTTCGTTCGCAAGGACGTCCTCTGGAGCTACGAAGCGCAGACGCCCGAAAACTTAACTTTGTGCATCCAACCTTGAAGGACTAGACTAACAAAAATCTGTGGGAGACTTCATGCAACGATCAAACCGCATCCGGATGCCACATTCCCAGTCTTGGCTCACCATGATTTTTTGTTTCGTCCTGGCGACGGGAGCCGCTCGTTCCCAGAGTATGCCAACCTATTCCGGCCCGGGTGCTTCAACTGCGTCTCCTTCCGATCAGGACCAGAACAAAGAACCCGATCAAAGTGTGGAGACCCTCAAAGTTAACGTCAACATCGTTCAGTTATTTTTCAATGTGAAAGACAAGAAGGGAGCTTTGATTCCCGGCCTGACGAAGGACGACTTCGAAATCAGCGAAGACGGCAAACCTCAGACCATCAAGTATTTCGCAGCTGAATCGAATCTTCCGCTTACTCTTGGAATTTTGATTGACGCAAGCGGCAGCCAGATGCGCGTGCTCGACATGGAAAAGCAAGTTGGAGGCGAATTTCTTACCGACATCCTCCGCGATAAGGATCTGGCTTTCGTATTGAGTTTTGACGTCAACTCAGAACTGTTGCAGGACTTCACGAATTCCGTGCCTCGCCTGAAACGCGCCATGGACAAGGTTCGCATCAATACTGGAGGACCCGCGCAATCGTTTCCCGGTGGTAGCGGGCCAGTCCCAACGGCGAATGGGCCTAAGGGAACGGTGCTTTACGACGCAGTGTATCTGGCCGCGCACGATGAGTTATCGCAACAGATCGGGCGCAAAGCCATGATCTTGCTGACGGACGGAGAGGATCAGGGTAGTCAGCTACGAATTAAAGATGCGATCGAGGCCGCACAGAAAGCCGACACCATTACTTATGTCTTGCTTTGTGCCGACCGCGGATTTTATGGCGGCTTGGGTTTCTCAGGCGATAGCGAAATGAGGAAGCTCACCAGCGAAACCGGCGGTAGAGTGATTGAAATCGGCAACAAACAAGACAAGCTTAGAGAAGCGTTCCAGCAAATCGCCAATGAATTGCGCAGCCAATACAACATCGGATACGCGCCGTCCAACTCCGCGAAAGATGGCACGTTCCGTAAAATCGAGATCCACAACAAGAACAATAAGGACTATAAGATCCAGTCGCGTAGCGGATATTACGCCGTCGCTAAAACGGAATAGCTCGGACACGATGTCTGCAACAATTTGCACTCTTGACACGCGTCCGGCCGTCAGCAAGACTTAGTTATCCCCCGCCGATCATTCATCAATTTCCTTAAAAGCTGTTGGAGGTACCGTGGCCAAGTTCCTGGGAAACCTGTTGCTGTGCGCTTGCCTGATTTCAACTTTCCTTCCAGCACAAACCACTAAGGGCGCCTTAGAGCCGCAAATCCATTCTGGTATTTGGCGTGACCACTCCATTAATTATTCAGTCGTGAATGGCCACGCACTGTATCAAGGCGACATCATTCTGAATGATCTGCAGACGAACAATATTAAGTCCAAGCGCCAGCAGTCGGGAACGATTGCTTACTCGCAGTATCTATGGCCGAAAGTTGTCGGAGTAGCAACTATCTACTACATGATTGATCCCAATTCAGATCCGAATGCAACTCCGAAGATCAACGCCGCCATCACGCAGTCCAATCAGGATTTTCCGAATTTGATTCAGTGGGTGCAATGGGACCCGCAGAATCCGCAAAGCCCGAATTACGTCGACTTCAATCTGAATTCGGGCGACTTCAGCGGCTCATGTGAGGCAGCCGAAGGCTATGAAGCCATACCTGCGCAGCCCGTCACCGGCTCGACCTTGTGCACAGTGGGAACGATCCTGCACGAGATGGGACACGTCATCGGCCTGTGGCATGAGCAGTCACGTGCCGACCGAGACACCTATGTTTCCGTGAATTACCAGAACATCATCAAAGGATCGCGTTTCAACTTCGACATCATTCAGGACGATTTCCAGAACCTCACCAGCTACGACTACGCCTCGTTGATGCACTATCCGGCTTTTTCGTTTTCACGAAATGGTGGAGCGGTGCTTGAATCAATTCCTGCTGGAATTCCGTTGGGCAGTTTCGATGGCATTCCGGTACCGGCGTTCGCGGATTATTCCGAGGGCGACAAAGAAGGCATTTCGCGTTTATACGGAGCGCCTCCGAACCAGATAACAGTAACTTCCAATCCGCCCGGATTGCAGGTGATCGTGGACGGCGCGACCATCACGACGCCGCAGATATTTGCTTGGACGCTAAATTCGACGCATACCCTTGACGTGCCGACGAACGTGCAGACATTGACTGGCGACATTCAAAACAGCACCACCTCTGCAACTTTTTATTACACCTACGGACGCTGGAGCGACAACACCGCCAAGGCGCACAGCATCACCGTGACGCCGGGAAACGGCCTCGTACCCTTCCCCGCCAGCGGCCCCCAAGTGGCAACCTATTCCGCAAACTTTGTTCAGCTCGTGCCGTACACCATGAGCATTTCTCCGGATTCAT
This sequence comes from Terriglobia bacterium, assembly GCA_963716165.1. Taxonomy (GTDB): domain Bacteria; phylum Acidobacteriota; class Terriglobia; order Terriglobales; family Acidobacteriaceae; genus JAJPHW01. The sequence continues at coordinate 63,125 of OY970291.1, forward strand.
CCGGCACGGTGGCTGTATCGCCGCAACCGCAAAGCTATCCCGGAGTTTCTGGCTTATACTTCGTCGCTCGTCAACAGGCGGCACTCACTGCGACCCCAGCGCCGACTTACAATTTTTACGATTTTAATAACGGACCATTCTGGTTGCAGGGTGGCCTGGGGGCCAATCCGAAGACGTTCGACGTTCCTGACACCGGGGATCCGGTGAACACGATGACCTACTTTTCTCCTACTCCGGTTTACACCGTGGATATCACGCCGGAGGGTTTCAGTTCCAATCTCTACACATATGTGGACGGCAACTTTTGGTATACGCCAAAGAATTTTTCTTCCTACTACGATACAGATTGGACAGTCGGCAGCCAGCACACCGTCAACATGGACACGATGGAATATCCATTCAGCGTGAACAGCCGCTATGCATTCTCTTCATGGAGTGATGGCGGAGCGCAGCTGCACACCATCACGCTGCCTTCGACCAACACAAATTATGTTGCGACGGTAACTCCGGAATTTCGTCCGGCCGATAATTGGAGCTTCAATTTGCCGTGCGGATCGTCTTCCGCCACCATCACGCCCGGATCGCCTTATGGGGACGGCTTCTATCCTGCGGGACAAATTCTGACATTCGACCAAACTCCCGCGACAGGATGGACATTCGCAGGATGGTCATATGATTTGACTGGAATTGCAAGTCCACAGAATCTGACGGTAACGGACGAAGAACTTGTCTACGCGAACTACAACACAGTCAACATTCCGCTCTCGATGATCAGTCTGTCGCCGCCGTCAGTGGCGTCGGGCAATCCTAATTTCACTTTGACAATTACGGGAACGGGCTTCACGTCAGGCACAGAGGTTTTCGTGAATGGCTCATTCCGAACCTCTACTACTGTCAACCCAACCACCATTCAGGTGCCAGTTCTCGCTCCAGATGTTGCGACTCCCGGAGCATTTCAGATTTTCGTCCAGAATTTCCCTACTGGAAGCGCGTGCTCTGTCTTCGCAGCAATGCCGTTCTTTGTGTCGCAGGGCAGCGTAACGATTGTGGCATCGCCAGCCAGTTTGAGTTTTGGTCCGCAATCGGTTGTTACCGCCAGTGCGCCAAAATCATTTACTCTCACCAATCACGGAACCACGACAGCTAGTCTCGCGATTTCTGCGAGCGGCGATTTCACTCAGACTAATACCTGTGGCGGCTCGCTAAGTGGCGGCTCCAGTTGCACCGTGTCTGCAACGTTCACTCCTACCGGAGTTGGCGTCATAGACGGCGCGGTTACGGTCGCTGATACGGCTGCCAACTCTCCGCAGATCGTTAATCTGTCAGGTTCTGGCGTAGCTCCGGTAGCATTTTCACCGGCAAGTCTTGCGTTCGGTAACCAAGCCGTAGGCACGACTTCCGCAGCCAAGGTTGTGACCGTTACCAACAATCTCTCCAGCACGCTAAGCTTCACATTCTCGGCTAGCGGAGGATACGCCGCGGTCGGCAGCGGTTCGTCTCCTTGCGGAGCGACTCTCGCGAGCAAACAAAGTTGCACGATCTCGGTCACGTTTTCTCCGAAGGCGAACGGCAATACGCAAGGCGCGGTGACGCTTGTGGATACCACCGTAGTACGGCAACAGGAGGTCGCACTCTCTGGAACCGGCACTGGTGGCGGAACTGCGCCTTTGACATTCTCTCCAACAACTCTCACGTTTACCGCGCAGGCATTTAATGCTCCCAGCAGTCCGCAAATAGTTACGATCACAAATGCCAGTTCAACGTCGCTGACAATCTCCGGAATTGCTACCAGCGGAAACTACAGTGCGACCGGAAGCGGCGCGACTCCTTGTAAGGCGAACACAGCATTGCCATCGCACTCTGCATGTACGCTCAGCGTGACATTCACTCCCACGTATTTAGGAGCGATCAAAGGTGCAGTGGTGGTTAGCGATAATGCCAGCATAGGACAGCAAGTACTGAATGTTTCTGGAACCGCCGTTCTGCCAGTCACATTCTCTCCCACGAGCTTGACTTTTGCAGCGCAGACTGTTGGAACAACAAGCGCTCCGCAAACGCTGACCTTGACCAATAATCAAAGCACGACTCTCAGCAAATTAAGCGTTGCAGCCAGCGGCGACTACACAGTCTCTACAAACAATTGCGCCGCTACGCTTGCCGCACATGCCACCTGCACCTTCAGCATCACATTCACTCCGAGCCAGACTGGCACGGTTCTCGGCGGGGTAACCGTGAGCGATTCCGCTCTGGGCAGTCCGCAAGTTGTGAATCTCATAGGGACGGGGCAATAATCGGCCGACGCTTATACTCTGACATTTGCCTCAATCCTCGACCCTCCCTAGAATAGAAGTACGGCTTCCCGCCACCACTTATGATCCATTTTCCGGTACCTGAGGCATTGACCTTCGATGATGTGCTGTTGCTGCCAGCTTATTCCGATGTGATTCCTGCGCAGGCCAACACACAAACGCAGCTTACCCGTAACATCAGTTTGAACATTCCCATCATTAGCGCCGCCATGGATACGGTCACCGAATCGCACATGGCGATTGCCCTGGCCCAACAAGGTGGTATAGGCATTATTCATCGCAACCTGACCATCGCACAGCAGGCTGAAGAAGTGGACAAGGTCAAACGCTCAGAGAGCGGCATGATTGTAGACCCGGTCACAATGTCACCCGACGCCAAAGTTAGCGACGCTTTGGAGGTGATGCGGAAATATAAAATCTCCGGTGTACCCATCACTAAGAACGGAAAGCTGGTTGGAATCCTCACCAATCGCGATCTCCGCTTTGAAAGCCGCTTCGATATTCCCATCGAACGTGTGATGACTAAGAAAAATCTGATCACCGTTCCGGTGGGTACGACTTTAGAGGACGCTGAGAACATCCTGCACGAGCATCGCGTTGAAAAGCTGCTGGTCGTGGACGATCAGTACATGCTTAAAGGCTTGATCACCGTAAAAGACATTCAAAAGAAGTTGAAATATCCCAATGCCGCTAAAGACTCGCAAGGCCGTCTACGCGTAGCAGCCGCCATTGGTGCGACCGGTGACTACCTGGAGCGCGCGCAGGAAATGGTGAAAAATAAGGTAGACCTGATTGCCATCGACAGCGCGCATGGACATTCCTCTCGCGTGATTCAGGCAATTAAGGCCGTTAAAGCTAAATTGCCGCAAGTCGACTTGATCGCGGGCAATGTAGCCACGTTTGAAGGCGCTTCGGAACTGGTCAAAGCCGGTGCGGATGCCATCAAAGTTGGCATCGGACCTGGGTCAATTTGCACCACGCGAGTAGTTACCGGCGCTGGCGTTCCTCAGATCACAGCCATCGCCGAAGCTCATCGCGCTACGAAAGATGCGGGCGTACCGGTTATCGCTGATGGAGGAATCAAGTTTTCTGGCGACATCACCAAGGCTCTTGCCGCTGGCGCAGCGGGCGTGATGATCGGCTCGCTTTTCGCTGGCACCGACGAAAGCCCTGGCGAATTGATCCTCTACCAAGGCCGAACGTTCAAGTCTTATCGCGGCATGGGATCACTCGGCGCTATGACTGCCGGTAGCGGCAGCGCTGAACGTTATTTCCAGAATGCCGAAGGCGAGGCATCCGCGGCAATGCAATCTGGCGTCGAAGACTCGAATCGCACCGCGAAGATGGTTCCCGAAGGAATCGAAGGACGCGTTCCGTATCGTGGCTCGGTCGCGATGATCGTCCACCAGATGGTAGGCGGCCTCAAATCTGGCATGGGCTACTGCGGATGCGCAACCATTGCGGATCTGCGTCAGAACACTCGCTTTGTGCGCATCAGCGGAGCAGGCTTGCGAGAGAGCCACGTGCATGACGTAATGATTACGCGTGAAGCGCCAAACTACGCGGTCGAATAATTGAGGCCGCGACAAAAGCAAATTTTGAAGGCGTGGATTCCTTCCCTCGTTTGGCTGACGTTCATTGCCATCGAATCGACGGCATGGTTGTCTTCCAACAACACCAGCCGGTTCCTGTATCCCATTTTCCATTTCTTGACTGGAGTCACCCGCCAGCGTTTTGCGGTGTGGAATTTCTACATCCGCAAGAGTGGACACTTCGTCGGCTATTTCACTCTCAGCCTTCTTTTGTTTGGATCATGGCGCGCCACCCTCTGCGAAAATGGAAACAGCAAATGGTCTTTACGGTGGGCCTGGATTGCATGGCTGATGACAACATTCGTCGCAACCATGGACGAATGGCACCAGACATTCATTCCATCAAGGACTGGAAATGTTCACGACCTGATATTGGACAGCGGAGCTGCGCTAATCGCACAAATACTGATCTTCACGTTCCTGAAGGTCCGACAATGCACCAGCTAACGCACTATTCGACTTCAAATTCCGCAGTGCGTACGGGCGTCTTGGCTCCTGCGGAATCGGAAGCGCTCAGTTCCAGGCGATAAGAACCAGCTCCCAGTTGACTCACCGGTAACTTCAATCCCAGCGGAATCGTTAGATTTCCGGTCTGCATGGATTGCGTCGCGTTATTCATCCCGGCATTTACTTTCGCTTTACCGGTCTTACGATCAATAATCTTCAACACCAGCGTAACCGCCGGAGGCTTCATTTTGACCAGTGCCGGCGCGTACATCTCAACGTAGAGGGTCGCGTCGTCAGTAGTCTTGAAGCGGTTCGTTGCGACTGGCTGAAACTGCATGCCCCGGGCAATCAGCGGAGTCTTATTTTGCAGTAGCTCACTATCTAGACCCGTGTTGATGTCCGCCGCCCGAACGTAGTGATCGCAGAGTGCAATCGAACTCAAGCTGAATTGATTGCCCTTGTAGGGATCAATAGCCAATGGAGCTTCTAGCTTGCCGAAGCTTTCATTACCCGAACTGAAGACCACGCGTAATTTGTAATCACCGGTACCGATCTCGAATTGATTTTCGTAGTGAAACGGTTTCTTTTGGAAATCTTCCACTTCTTTCTTGTCTTCGAAATCAAAATCCACCGTGTCGCTAAATCGCGCAACAGCCGTATCGTCGCCTTTGTAGGCAATCCCCAGAACATTAATCGAGGCATGCTGCTTACCTTTCACTTTTTCAAACTGCAATGCAGTGGAAGGGATGTCCAGCGAGAGGTTCACACGTGCGGTATTCGGCGCGGTGTAAAAATACGGTGCTTGCATGGCAGCAGTCACATTGCCCGGCAACTCGCCCGCAGCATGCGCCTCAAGGGTCTTCTCGATTGGATTGCCAGCCAGCAAGTCTTGCGGTTTTACGTTGCAATATCCACTGCGGGAGCGCACTACCGATCCGTGCACTTCAACTTTTACTCGCAGGGTATGGCAGCTTCCTTCTGGATTGACCGCTGGCTTGTAACCAAGCACGTAGTACTGGGACTGGTCTTTCGCTATTTTGTCCAAGCCACCGAGCAAGTCGTTGGTGTTCAGGATCACAAATCCGCCAGTACCCTCAGCCAATGCATAAAGCACTTGCTGATTGTCCGATGCACTCGAGGGGAATGAAGGAACGATTTGTCGAGGCTGGGTAAGCTCCGAAAACGAATTGTAAGGATTGGAGCCATAGCCTGGTGCACCACCGACTGGCGCACCTCGCCCCCCCGTTCCGGTTGTACCTGTGCCACCAGTGCCACGACCACCGCCCGTTCCTCCCACTGGTCCGCCACCTGCGTGTCCACCACCACCCATGCCACCGCCGCCGCGGGAGCCACCACCGCCTCCTCCCCCACCGGTACCGCCGTGCTGTCCAAAATATGCAGCATAGATCAGCCTCGGGGCGTGCTCACTGTAAGTAAATGCGGCTGTCTTGAGCTGTGGCGAACGTTCCGAGAGCGGCACATCGCGAAGTTGACTCTGCGGCTTTCCAGCACCCATGTCCACGCCAGGAGCAATTAACCCGCGCACGTCGATGGGATAAACTGCAACATTTGCTTTGTTGCAAGAGTCAATGACCGCAGTTAATTCAGACTGGGCCTCCGGAGTGAGCACGAATCCTTCCGTGAGCATTACTACAGTCTTTCTTCCTTGCACCGATGCCAGCCCTTTAGCAAGATCACGCAGCGAACTCATCACGCTATGCATGCCAAATTCCCCCTCCATCCTACTTAGAGAGTTATTTAGCATTGGCATGCCCGGCGGTGTTCCAAGCGATGCTAGTTCCACATTGTCCGCGTTCGGATTGACATGCGAACCCTTAATTCCGGCAACAACCTTCTTAAGCCGTTCACCGTCAGCGGTGAAATTCTGCGTGATGTGGATAGAGCCATCGAATTCTGCGATTGCGATCAAACGATTCTGTCCCGCATTTGCTGCCAGAAATTTTGCCGCAGCATCCCGCGCCTTGGCCTGTCCGACAAAATCCATTGTGGAATTGTCGAAAAATAGAACCATGTAATGTGGCTTCGATTGAGCCGGATTAATACCGTCTTGCTCGAAGGAAAAACTGGAAATCGTTTGCTCTTTGTTGTCTTCCCAAACTTTGAAGTCCTGCATCTTGAGGTCGCCGAGATACTTGCCATGCTTATCCGTAACTACTGTATCCACAAGAACTTCGCGAGTCTCGGTCCTAATGGTCGGCACTCCGCCCTGCGAAGTGACAGTCGCATTCTGCGCGACCATCGGGAATTGAAAAACGCCTACCGTGAGGGTTAGAAGCAGTGTGCTCGGGATTGGACTAATACTTCGTAAATTCATAAAGACTCCTACAAATCGATCAAGTATCTATCTACGGAATATCTACGGCACCATTTTCGGCTGACATCTGTCCGTCAGCGTCTCGCACCACTACTCTTACGAGGTAACTGCCTGGCTTGGCATCGAAACTCGTCTTCATGGTAATACCGTTGTTCAACTTGCCAGACAGTGTTTCGTCTTTAAGGTGGAACGTAACAGTCTTCTGGTTCCCCTGGACAAACGCACCATTGCGATCAAAGAGTACCGACACGACGGTCAATTCTTCACCGTTGCGGCCTTCTTCTTTATGGAAATGCAACTGACGAACATCCAGATGCGCGAGCACGGTCAACTTTGCCGCGTCGTCGGTCGGTTTGAAGAACTGGGTGTGAAGTTCCAGAGGAACGTCATGCATTTCTTCCTGGGAAAATATGGCGTCCTGAATTTCCTGCTTTGCCTCTTCGGCGGGACTTGCCAGATGCTTGGGCGCATAATAGCCGCGCCGAGCCTGTAAGTTGAGTTTCGTAGGCGGCTTGATTGTGACTTTCAGTTTATGAAAGCTGCCATCTGGTTTCAGATTTTGCGGTGAAAAACCGATCACGTAATAATATTCCGGAGTGGCACCGACCCGCTTGAAGCCTTCATCCAGATCATTACTATTATGGAAGAAATTGCCCCCCGTAGAATCCGCAAGCGACTCCATCAGATCGGCATCCTCGAAAGCTTCCTGGCTGTCATAGGTCGAACGATAAGAAGCGGAGAGAGAATCCGACGGCCCCTTATAGCTGGCATCTCCCCCCGGCACGAGTGCAAACAGGCCTCTCGCATCGAGAGAGTTAATCGGAACCTCGGCACGCAACGCACGGTCGATAATATCGTTCAGTTCGTACTCGTAGGTCGGGATAATAAAACCGGGCGAGATCAGGACGATCGAGCGTTGCCCAGGCATCACGGAGATGTTTCTTACGACTTCCTTAAGCGTATTAAGGGAGATTCTGGTCTCCGTGTCTCCTCGAGAAAGGGCCATCTGCGCTTCCGCGTTAGCTTGCGCGATCGCGGCAGTTTGTGCGCCGCTCACCAAGCCAGCGAGATTGTCGGCGCTCACGGGACCGGCGAGGGAAGGATTACAACTCAACGCATCCGAAGCAGCTAATTGCGCCGCCAGTGCGTCCCTCTTGTTCACGATCAGGTCAGCCATGTAATAGCTAATGTCCGGACAATCACGCGCCCCAGCACCCGATACAGGTTGGGGCTTCAACTTTGCCAGCGACGCATGCAATTTTGCGCGATCATCCGTGTACTCCAACACGGTCAAGCCTGACGTCGTGAAGATCGCCGCGCGGTCTGTGTGACGCAAAGTTGCGAAGTGACGTTCAGCCGCATCCCGTACCCGCGCCAAATCTCCGAACTGAAGATGAATGTCGTCGAACATGTAAGCGATAAAACGTTCAGGAATATCTGGCGATTTTTCGGGGACTGGCGAATCAGTTGTACCTTGAGAACTTTCCTGGGCCTTCGCCGCCTGTGCCCCTGGCTTTTCTACAGAGAAGTGAGTAATGTTTTGCGGTTTACCTTTGTCGTAAATTAGGAAATCATCTTTCGTCAGATTGCCGATGGCATTGCCCTTGTTGTCACGCGCTGTGACGCGGACCAGAACCTCCTTCACGTTCACCTTGAACATCGGCGCCGATTCCTCGGTGCTCATTTCAGCTACCGGAGCGGCGGGCGAAGATGTCGGCGTTGGTGATGCATTTTGTGCGGGAGTGGACGTGGGCGTCTGGGAACGGGTGATATCGACCGTTGAAAGAAACGCAACGACAGAGAAAATTACCAAGGCAGCGAGGCTCGCCCTATCATAACCGCGGTGGCGCATTACCGAACTCCCTTAGCCTCTCCGGCCAGATAGTGTATCAAGCCGGCTAAAGCCCAAATGTCCGCAAACCCCGTGGAGCTCGAGGCAGACATCTATAAGCCCAAATGATAGTCTCTTGTCGCCCCAAGCGCTACTGAAGCGTTCTTCAAACTCCGCGACCGTCAAGCCACGCACTCATACTAGATTCCTGAGTCTGCTTGAATGCCACGCAATTATCGATTCGCTCCAGACTCTGCTGGACAGTGCGTTCCGCTCCCGTGGCCTTATGCGTCGAGAAAAATTGCTTGATGTCCCCACGCATGTCCGCGGAGCAGGATGATCCTAATGCAGAAACCGCACCATTTCCCCCAAAAGATGTAACTTTTTCGTCAAGATCGCTCCAATGTTCTTTTAAATAGGACCAGGCGACCCCCCGTGTGGACGGATTAGACAGCAATCCTCCGAAAAAGCCAGGATAGTTCTGTTGTCGAATAGTTCCATTCTTCACCAGATTCAGCGCAAGGTTCCCAAAGGCAGGATCGCTGGACGCCTCCAACCCATTCAGATACAGAGAATACTGGTCGGCAGATTTCGTTGACTTGAGTCCTTCCGACAACCGCGCGTAGAAAGCCTCGTCCCCATTAGCGCTCGCGACCTCGAAAGCGGCCCGGGCTAACGTGCCTTCAACAGAACTATTATCTTTGTCGTATTGCCGCACCAATTCGCGCGCCTTCGCAATCGCGTCGGGATCTCCTGCTTTCCCAAGAATGCGCAGCAGCGTGGCACGCAGCGCCTTCTTCTCGTCTGAATCATCGCCGTTTGGCATCCAGCCGATTTCATGAGCTAACGGACTAAACTGCTCACGAACAAACTTCTGAAACGTACCCGCTTTTTCTGGTGGGACCAAAGCCTCGGCGATGTACTTGAGATGACCCGACAGCAGTTCCACAACGTTGAGGTCGTGCTCACTGCGCATTGACTCGATCATTGTTAGGAAACTTTCGATAGGCGAACGTCCTGCACGTGACATTGCCCATGCGTCTTCCACCAAAGCAACGCGCTCGGGAACACTGAGTTGCGTTTCAGCACTCGCACCAAGTTTCTCGAGATCATCTGGAGAATATGCGACGCGGTAATATCCTTTCGCATCACGATTCGCGAAAATCCACGATGGACAACCATCTAGTTTGAAAGGCTGTTCCTTGCCGGACAGGACCATACATTGGCGAGCGTCTTTATCGGATCCAGTTAAACAAATTGGAATTTGCCATAATTGCGTTTCGGGCCCTGAGTTCCGCGCAGCCGAAAGAATGAACCGCTGTTGCTCAAAACTCACCGACCCTTTGTTATTCGTACAACTGGACTTCATCGTGAGAACCGGTACGCCAGCCTGCATCACAAACGTCGGCATGATCTCATCGACCGGCTTACCTGAGACCTTCGCCATCGCAGTCCAGAAATCAGCCGCGGTCGCACTACCGTTTGCATGCTGCTTTAAGTAAGCATTCACTCCTTCGCGAAACTTGTCAGGCCCGACATAGGACTCGAGCATCGACAAAACTGCCCCGCCCTTTTCATAGGTAATGCCATCGAACATTTCCTTTATGTCAGATGAGGTTTTCGGAGCTCCATGTATCGCACGGGTTGCGCCCAAAGAATCCACGCTGATAATTTCTTGCGCTGAAACGGCGGCATCGTTCTCCAGTTGCCATTCAGGATGCCAGGCGATAATCGGTTTCCGCTCCATCCAAGTGGCAAACCCTTCATTGAGCCATATATCGTCCCACCATGCGGGCGTGACCAGATCCCCAAACCATTGATGAGCGATTTCGTGCGCAATGACGGTAGCTTGAGCACGACGTTTGAAGACGGTTGCGGTCGAGTCATCAAGTAGCAGGGCAGAGTCCCGATAGAAAATCGAAGCAGTATTTTCCATGCCGCCCCATTCGTAATCGGGGATCGCGACCATATCAAGTTTGCCAAATGGATACTTGATGCCATACCACTGGTCATAAAACTGGATGGAATGCGTTGCCACGTCCAGCGCAAACTTGCCGAGATTCTTATCTTCAGGTACGGCGCACACGTGTATGGGAATTCCATCCACGTCATTTTCGAGGCACTGCCAGTCACCAATCGTCACCGCCACCAAATAGGAAGACATCTTTGGCGACGTTGCAAACGTCAAGGTATGGCGGGATGTCCCGCCGATCGGCGTATCGTTCGCTAATCTTCCATTGGAAATGGCGGTGTCACCATTCTCTGCAGTAACGGATAAATCAAAAGTCGCTTTGTATGCCGGCTCGTCAAAACACGGAAACATCATCCGCGCATAAGTGCCTTCGAACTGCGTCACGAGATACGTGCGACGTGCAGTCTTGCTCAGATAAAGGCCGCGCAGGCCATCCGTAAGCGGCGCCGACCACTTCAAATGGAGTTGAGCCGCGCCGGCTGGAATTGCATTCGCCACTCGCAGCCGAACCATCTCGTTGGGCTTGTCATATTCGACTTGAGCAGTTTGAGTAGTGCCATTGCTAATGATCTCCGCGAGGGATATATCGAGATCCAGCGAATTGAATACGATCTCCTTCGTGGCAGACGCAGAAACCTGAACGTCGATCGTTTCCTCTCCAGAAAAAGTCTTCGCGGCAATGCTCGGATCGAGAAATAATTTGTAATGGCTCGGCGTTACCGAAAAAGGCAGGCGCTGTGCCGCGACAGTAAAGTGGACGCCAAGAATGGCTACGGTCAAGAGCGCGAGAGATCGGCAGAAGCTGTTCATGTTTATTCCCTTTGGACACAACATGGTATCAATAACCGCCCAAGTATTTGTTTCGGGGCCTTGAGGAAATTGGTTGCCCCCCAGGGATTCGAACCCCGATAAGCAGATTCAGAATCTGCTGTCCTACCATTGAACGAGGGGGCAACAATGAGGCTGGAACGACCATTCGATTCTATTGGCTGGCGCGCACGCTGGTCAACCGCAGCGCAGACCCATGCCTTGATCGCCTTGATACACTCAAACGAGAGCACCAATGGACAGAATTCCTAATCAATCTGCGTATGATCAGTCGTCAGCCGCTCGGCAGTTGCTTGAGCCGGAAAATTGCGCTCTCCTCGTGATCGATATCCAAGAGAAGCTGCTACCACCAATCTTCGAGAAGGATCGCCTGCTCAAGAATTGTGCGCTCCTGGTCCGCGCTGCCCAATTGCTGAATGTTCCTTCGGTTTCGACCACTCAATACGCGAAGGCGTTAGGAAATACGGTTCCTGAAATCGCTTCTTTAATGCTCGATACGACCTCTCTTGATAAGCAGGCTTTCTCTTGCTTTGGCAGCGAAGCTTTTTGCACGAGCCTGAAACGCATTCCTGGGCAGCGCAATACGCTGTTGCTTTGCGGAATGGAATCTCACATCTGCGTGATGCAGACGGCGTTCGCAGCCTTAAACGAAGGCTATATCGTCCACATTGCTTCGGACGCAATCAGTTCGCGAACTCAATCGAACTGGCACATCGGAATTGACCGAATGAGATCCGCGGGAGCAGTAATTTCTTCAACCGAAATGATGATCTACGAATTGTTGCGCGGCTCGAATGCTCCGGCGTTTAAGGAGCTACTGCCTTACTTGAAGTAGCGCTTCAAACATCAGGCTTCCTTCGGCTTCACCCTGACTACCGTAATCTTCGAGAAACCCTCAACGAATTCCGGCGCCTTCAATTTTGCTGACATACGCCGCATGGCCTCTTCGGGCACCTTTCGTTCTCGCTTGCTGTTTCGTTGCAGACAAGTATCGATAGGAACATCGAAATATACGGCCTGCACGTCATATCCATAATCGCGGGCGAGCTTGATCCAATTCTGCCGTTCTTGTGGAGTTAAATTAGTCGTGTCGACATAACTCATCGGGCGTTTCGCAATCAGCCGCGCCTTCAGCATGGAGCGCAGATTTGAAAATACGAGATCCTGGAAACGCTGCTCTGTAGGATCGTCGAATAGTAATGAGCGAAGCAGATCGCTGGACAATGGCGTAATGCTATTTCGCTTGAACCATGAGCTCTTTCCCGATCCGGGCAAACCTATCGCAAGGACAACAGTACCCTTGGAAACTGCTGGAACAGTACCGGTGGCTGCAGTTGGAGCGATAGCTGGAGTTCGAGTTTGACCGCCACGTCTCGCGGGAGCGCGTTGTGGAACGGAAGTGGCCGGTACTGCATCTGCCGACGCACCTTCGGCGTCGGTCGCGACGGCTACCACGGGACGAGATGTCCGCGATCGACCTCTACCTCCGCGGCTTCGACGGCGGCGCGCAGGGCCAGCGTTACGAGATGAACTTGGTGCTGAGCTGGATTCGCCTTCGACGCTAGCCTCAGCGGCAGGTTGTGGCTCTTCGCGGTCATTGCTACGGGCCGGAGCTTCGCTGGTAGCTGGTTCCGCGTCGTGCGCTAGAGAATCAAAATATGCCGGTTGCAAAGGCGCTTGAGTTGACTCGGACGGGCCTTCATCCTTGGCTTTTTTGCGACCTTGAAGACGGTCGCGCATCCATTTCCGCATGATTGGCTTATACATCAGTTGAGCCGTCGCAAGCAATCATGCGTACCAAAGGCGGCAGCGTCCAAATTTTGAGCAAAAAAAAACGCGCCCTGCAATCGCAGAGCGCGCTTAAGTACGCTTCTACAGTTATTGAACGGTTAAGCTGACGGCGGCGGCGTGCACCAAAGTCCCCGACGTCGCCGTTATCGTTAACGTGCTGTTTCCCGCAGGAGTGCCGGGGTTTGTGGGCGTAGTGCTGCCGCTGCTACTGCTTCCGCCACACGCACCCATCCACAAAGTGGACAGGCTGAGGATCACGAGCAGTGCCATGATATGCGCACCTGATTTCAATGCTCGTTTTCGTCGTCCAGCGATTAGAAGCCCCAACATTCCCGGTAGCAGCATTGCATAGAACATCCCGCTGCCGTTTGTGCCACGTATGGATCCGGGCCGAACCAAATTGGTTGAAGGCGCCGCCGTGGTGACGGTGACGGTCGCTCCGCTTGAAGTGGCGGCAACTGTACAAGTTGCTTCGGATGGAAATCCTGTACATGTATAAGTGACGGTTCCGTTAAAGCCGCCTAATGGTGTAAGTGTTATGTTCGCGGTACCTGTGGCGCCCGGAGCCACACTGATCGTGCCATTGGAAATAGTGAAATCCATCACGTTCAAAACGGACGGAGCCGAAGTCGTAATCTCATAGTTGGCATCGCCGCTGTAATTCGCAGTTACGTTGTACGTTGCCGATGCGAGTGTGCTGCTCGAGAACGTGGCTATTCCACTAGACAATGTTCCGTTGCCCAGTAGCGAAGCCCCGTTCATGAAGGCAATAGTTCCCGTCGGCGGCGGGCCGGCTCCAGCAACTGTCGCGGTGAAAGTCACCGAGGTTCCAACATCGACGCTGGAAGCCGAAAGTGCAAGTGATGTGGTGTCCGCGTCGCCTAGAGTGATCAAGAGAGGTATTGCGGGCGATGTCGTCTGCGGATAATTACCGTCGCCGGAATACTGAGCAGTCAGAGACTGAATTCCACCAATTGAAAATGCATTGGGAAAAGTTGCGACGCCTGACGACGGATCGACCATGCCGCTCCCCAACGCGGTAGAGCCATCGAAAAATGTGATCGTCCCAGTCGGTTGCGTTCCGCCGTCGTGGTTCACGGTACCAGTAAGAAGCACACTGACATTGGGGGGTGACGATATCGGCGGCGTCGTAGTCATAGTGACCGACACTCCAGCAAAAGCGAGAGCTAAATGATTTGCGTCCACTGTTCCCAAGCCAGTCACGAGGTCAAACCCAACCCCGGCAAAGTAGCCATATTGGAACGGGGCGCTTCCAGGGCAACCCGTCGTTCCTTGCGTACAAGGAACCAGATTGTTTCCTGTCGCGACGTCGTGAAAAGCATCGGTGCTGACCGGTGCCAGTTGATAAAGCTTGGGATTAATGTTTCCCAACCCATTTGACGCAGAGAGATATTGGTTCAGTAAAGAAACGATACCTGCAAAGATCGGCGCCGAAACAGAGGTACCGCCAACTATAGAATTGCTCTGTACTGCGTCCGCTATACCCGCTGCATTGCCTGTAGGACAACTTCCGGCACTACAAAAAATGTACCCATCGTGATTGGCTGAAGCGGCAATAGAAATGTCTGGAATATCGCGGACATTGTCCGCGGGAACTCCCACACCCGTCTGCCATGATGGCTTTGGAAACCCTTTACTGCAAATTCCGTTTGATTCGACACCGCAACTGCTCTTGCCGCCGCCCGTTGCGGCGATCGTGGGACCCTGAAAAATGCCGGCTTGGTCTGAATCGTTCCATCCCGTCTCCGGAATGTACTGAATCGCTGAACCCAAGCCCGTTCCGTTGCTTGCATTCCAATAAGTACCTTGGGCACCCACGTCCCCGGCAAACTCAGTGCCGCCTACGGCCGTAACTTCGGGACTGCTGGCCGGATAATTCACTGCCAATCCCGACGTAGCGCTCGCCTCGTTATCCGGATCGCAACCTGCCGCTCCAGAATCGCCGGTTGACGCAAGAAAAGTAATGCCCTCTGCACTCGCTTGCTGAAAGGTCGGTTCAATAAATGGGATGAAAGTTACGTTAAGGATCTCGCAGCCGCCATAGCTCATGCTGATCACAGGCGCAAGATCATTATCGATGGCGTAGGTTGCCGAATCGAAAACGCCGTTGCCGTGGACCGGATCACCGATCACAAATGTGATTGCTGCGTCTGGAGCGATTGCTCCCGTCCATTCAAGATCCAAATCGGCTTCCGCTTCATCTCCTGTGATGCCAGGATCGACCGCTCCCGGCACCAATAGGTTCGTGGGTGGATTATTGGACAAGCTAAATCCGGCCCGGAAGTTAGCGATGTCGGTCATTTCGATGTCTGTCTGCCCGACCACGACAATTTTCTGGCCCGTACCAGTGATTCCCGCACTGTGAAGGGCGGCGATGTCATAAATGGTCGCGGCGTCGGCTGGCGCCATGAAATTCCCGGAAGGCGCAGTGTAAAAACCACGCACGTTCCCAGCGTCCGGTTTTACAACCATCGGCGTGGGGTTGAAATTGTTCAGTCCGCGAAAACCTAAAACAAGATTCGATAGAGCTTGCGGGACCGCCGGCGAGCCGGAATTCGCGAAGTGCATCTCGCCATCAATTTTGTAATAGTGGATTTCCGTTTGGAACACTTTCGCTATCTGGCTTGCAGTGCCGCTGAAGGAGATGTAGCCGCGTCCTCGCGCTTCCTCAACTACCTCAAAGCCTTGCGCGGTCAACCATTTTGAAATTTTTTGTAGGTCGTGTTGCGAAACACCGAAACGGTTGCCGTATTCTTCAGGCGTTAGCCACTTGTGATATTGCGGGGACGAAGGATTTTGCAAATCCGACAAAAGCTGTTTCAGGTCGGCCTTCTGCGCAGGCGTCGATCGCAGCACCATGGAGACGTGGCTCAACTTCATGGATGGCTCAACCGCTCCCTGATCATATTTCTGCTGTGCATACGGATGCATGCTGTTTGTAAGCATCACGCTGGGTGTGTTGCTGATCGCACCCACGATGCGGTCAGGTTGGGAGGTTCCGGCAAAACTCGGTACAACCAGTGCTAGCAGCAGAAATGCATTCCACATCAGCTTCATTCGGTAAAACTCCTTCAACTTCGGATTGTCGAACAGCATGGTAACCACGGCAAGGTTACTGAGGTCACTGTGAGTGTTTCGCTTCCGACGAGTTCCATTCTGGGCATACGTCCCTAAGATGAACTCCCGTCCTCGACGAACTTCCGCGCTATGCTTATGATGATGTTGTCGATGTTTCATTCATTTAATTGGAAATCTCAATTTTTGACCAGCAATTTATCGTTGTCGAAAGGAATACGTTATGACTGAACCTACTTATGAAGAACTAAAAGCACGTCTGGCGGAGCTTGAAAAACAACCACGCCGTACTGGCAGCCTCGAATTCCGCGTAGGCGAAAAGGGCGGAGTCAGCGTCTATGGACTGGGCCGCTTCCCTGTCACTCTTTATTTCGAACAATGGAACCGCTTACTGGAAGCCGCTCCTCAATTAAAAGAATTCATGGAAGAAAACAAGTCGCGACTGAAACTTAAGGAGTAACAACCCGAAGAGTTACCCGAAGTTGCGACGGCATTTGTCGAGGTGTTTCGGAATTTTCGGCTCGCCGCTCACGTTTCACAGCATTGAGAGTCCAATTCCAGCCTATTCTTTCAATCCTGTTCGCGAGGAGTTCCCGGTGAATCGAATCCTGATCGGTGTTATCGCGCTGATTTCCTGCACTAGCTTTGCGCAAAACAAACCTGCAGCAGGCCAACCTCCGGTTCGTACAGTCCGCGCCCAAACTCTCAGTTCGCCAGGCCTGCCCGCCGCCGAATTTACTTTCAGCAAAGATTTCCGCTACGTCGGCGGCCACGTCATCAATCTCTATGGGAACGCTGACGCTGAGCAGCACCTATTCGTTAAAGGTCCAACCAGCGGTGCAATCGAAGCTTTTTATTGGATCCAATTCGAACACTTCCTGCCGAGCAATCAATACACCTACGACTACAAACCGGACCGAGTTACGGATATCGGCGGCCTGCCATTCATCTATGACGTTAAGAGTTTTTCCGATTACGAAGGCGGCAAGCTTGACCCAGCATCCGATAGTGCTGGTATGCGGGCTCTTCTCGCGCGCAATCATCTTGCATTCCCAAAAAACGCTGCGCGTGCGCGTATGTTCTATTTGCCGACGCTCGACAAACGTACAGAGTTGATGATCATCTATGGAGAAGCGCTCGGGAAAGACTCTAAAATCCCATTTAATGACGACGGGGTACCTCTCGACACCAAGTCGCCGGAGGCCGCAAAGATGGTTCTCGCCCACGTCAAAGCGGGACTAACCATAAAAAAGAAGTAACCCGCTGATCACTTGTCGCGCAGCTTCTTTAACATCGCAACAGCATTCGCGCTGTTCGGATTCAATTCCAAAGCCTTCTCATAATTCTTAATCGATAGATCAGTCTGCCCGTTATTCATATAAGCTTCGCCGAGGCTGTCATACACGTTGGAAGACGTAGGATGCACTTCCACATTCTTCTGAAAAACCAGAATCGCATCCGCAATCTGTTTTCGCCCCATTAAGTTGTATCCCTCTTGATTGATCGTGCCCTCCGGAATGGCGCCGCTGCTAAGTTCAGCGTTAAACTGCTTTAACGCGGCGGCTGCCCCCTGTTGACGCGCAACACGCAAGAACTGCACGCCAGGAGCATCGTAGTTGTCGTACTTAAGCCAGTCGAATGCAGGTTGCTCTCCGCCCAGCGCGTCCGCTACAACTTTTCTGATGATGGAGAGTCCATTCTCGCTGTTCGTGAACATCACCACGCCGGATTTCTTCTCGGGCATCGCGACGACGTATGCCTTAAACACCCCAATGCCATAATGACTTGCCCTGTGGGGTCTGCTGGATGCCCCAGCCCAGTCCCCAAAAAACGGACTTCGACAATTCTTTCGGAACTCGCTCGGTACAATTTGTACACTCAGGATCAACAGCAATCTGCGCGGTTTCCATCTCGCGCAAAGTTGCCGCTTTGAGTCCCGTACCTGCAAGCACTGCTTCCACAAACACCGAGTAGTCTCGCGCGGTTGTGTCCAGGCTTGCCGCCGATACGCCTTCAGTCGGCTTGAAAAAATCTACCGGAGCGCCGTCCGCGTCGTGGCCTGACGCGGCTTGCTCTTCGAAATCTTTTCTCCACACATAACTGCTATTCGTCATCCCTAGCGGCCCAAACACGGCTTCCTGCATGTAATCATTCAGCGGCTTTCCAGTGATTTGTTCGACCACTTTCTGTAGATAGACCATTCCTTCGCCGGAGTAACTAAATCGCCCTCCCGGCGTGAAATAAATTCTCAACGGATCGGTTCCACGCCAATTCGGAAATCCGGTCCGGTGACTTAATACGAAGCGCGCGGTAATCTTCTGTAGCCGGTCTTGAGTCTGCGAGTCGCCTTCGATGTATGGCTTCGGCAAGTAAGTCGTGAGCGGAACATCGAGTCCCAACTTGCCCTGGTCAACCAACTTCAACACGCCGTAAGCAAACACTGTTTTGCTCAACGAACCGACATTGAAAACTGTGTCATCAGTCACTAAGTCTTTGGTCTTCGTATTTTTCACCCCAAAATTCTGCGCCCAATAGGTCTTTCCGTCCCTGATCACAACAATGGACAGGCCGGGGATATCCGCTTCTTTCATCAGCGCGGAAATGTCTTTTTGCAAAGCGGCAACGGCTGGGTCATTTTTTTGCGCCTGAACGACGCCAGACAATAGGGCAATGACGGTGACCAATACCAGACAAGACGAAACGCGCAGGAACTTCATGAATCCTCCAAATGCAAACAATCCTACTTAGACGTTGGCGAGCGTGAAACGTGGGCATTGGAGCGCCTACCGGTGGTTATCGTGCTTTTGGAACACTTCCATCATTGGAAGCGGCGCAGTCCCACCATAGTAGTTTTCCGGCAGGCGACCATCCCATTTTTCCTTCATCATCTCGATAGTTCGCAGCTGGAGCAGTTCCGGCGTGATCTGTTCCCTCTGCGCCCGTAGGGCTTCCGCTTCGCCTTTCGCCTGCGCCACCTGCTGTTGCGCTTCAATCTGGATCCTTGTCAGATCGTTCTGCGCTTTCTCCGCGTGCTGTTGAGCTGTGACCTTGGCTTCAATTGACCGGTTAAATTCTTCGCTGAAGTTGAAGTCCGTAATGCTCACAGTCTCCGCCACAATGTGATATGGAGCCAGCCGGGCCTTTACAAAATCCTCAATTCCGTCGCGCACCTTCGGACGTTCCGAAATTAGTGCCTGAGCGTCGTAAAGTGCAGTTGTTGATTTAATCGCCTCAAGAATCGAGGGCACAATGACGCTTTCTTTCGCGTCGCCGGCCAGTTGCGAGTAAATGTATCCGGCATAATTCGGATCGTAGTGGAACGCAAGCGTAACTTCGGTGACGACAACCTGTAGATCGTGCGACGACGCATGCTCGTTCGGCTTAACCGTTTGTGTCTGGACATTGATCTCATGGGTAAATTCCGCAAACGGCAAGAGCAGATGCGCTCCCGGTTCCAGAGTTCGATTGACGTTTCCGAATCGTGTGACCACTGCACGCGTGCCCGTTGGCACGCTGGTGAACGACGCCATCATGAACAAGAAAAGCAGAGCCAGCCCGAACCAGGCCGCTCCGTGCCGAGGTTGTAGATTAAAACCGTGTACGTCGCGCTGAAAACTTCTGTAAAGACCAAACGCCAGCGATGCCGCGAATAATAGAAAAAACATAAATCCCATACAACCTCCAGGAGTTGGATTGTCGGAGAACCGCGCGGCCAGTATAGCCCCATTTCCGCGGCTAGGGATTGCCTGTGCGGCGATGGCTTGGGTGGCTTGCGCCTCGTCCGCGAGAAGTCCCTGGTCACTATTCCTGTGCGAAAATATTCGCGAGCAAATCGTATTCCATCCTTTGCTCAATAAGGGATTTAGAGCCTTTTCTCTCTATTTTCTCTGTGCCTGAACTGGGGTATCCTTGACAGGATTTAGGAGGCTCAATGAAGCGCATTCTGTCGTACGCTGCGGTGATTTTTTTCAGCTGCGGAATCGCGCTGGGACAGCACTTTAAATCATCCACGATTTTGGTGGTTTTCCCGTAGACGGTGCCTATACGACAACCCCCGTCGTATTCGATCAAGCCGGAAATCTATATGGCACTTCTGAATTTGGCGGAAAGTATGGATCCGGGGTAGTGTTTGAGGTCACGCCATAGCTTTTACCTGGGTACATATTCGCCGACTCCCAATTAGCCATAGACACATGTTTTGGGAACTCTCTTTCATGTCAACCTGCCTCTAATCTCTTCCACAATCTTTTCGACCGATTGATCTACTTCAACTAAGATCGCGTTCTCCGGTTCTTCCAGAGTCGCGCATACGTATGGGAGGTATGAACGCGATATACTTATCCCATGCCGCTTTCCGCTGTCATCGTGGACGACGAGCAGCTTGCTCGCGACGAACTCGCCTATCTTCTTAAAGGCGCGGGCGACGTGGACGTTGTTGCCCAGGGGAAGAACGGAGTCGAGGCGGTCAGCCTGATTCGTGAGCATAATCCCGATCTGGTTTTCCTCGACGTACAGATGCCCGGACTGGATGGCTTTGGCGTCATCAAGAAGCTGCTTGACCGCAAGCACCCGTTGCCGAAATTTATTTTTGCGACGGCATTCGACCAATATGCAGTGAAGGCATTCGAAGTAAATGCAGTCGATTATTTGCTGAAGCCGTTTGATAAGAAACGCGTCGCCCAGTCGCTGCAAAAAGCTCGCGCGAAAACTGACGTAGATACCGGCTCATCGGACAAACTGGAATCGCTGTTCAAGATGCTGGAGTGGCAAAAGAGCCAGCCATCGAAACTCTTGCTGAAATCCGCGGGCCGTCTGTTCCTGGTGAATCAGAAAGACATCTGTTTCGCGTCCATTGAGGATGGCATTATTTCAGTTGTTACTACGGGTGTCGCGGGCATGGAAGGGCACTCCAACTGCCGCACTCTGGAAGAATTATTGGACAGTCTCGACCCGAATCTCTTCTGGCGCGCCCATCGTTCTTACCTGGTTAATACCAACCGCATTAAGGAAGTCGTTCCCTGGTTCAAAAGCTCTTATCAGCTACGCATGGACGATAAAAAACAGACAGAGATCCCGGTAAGCCGCGCCCAAACCAAACGCCTTCGCGAACTATTCGGCCTGTAAATCTGTCCTTGTAAAGTTTTATTCTCCGCGAAACACCCTTTTTCTGCCCTCGCCGCATCCCACAACTCTCAGAGTTTTCTTCGTTCACTGACGCAACCGTTGCTTCGAACTGGCACAAACCGGATTAGCGCCACCGCCCGTCTCCTGGCGGTCGTCGGCATTCTGCTTGTTGGGTTGAGTGGATTCGCGCAAGCGGTGCACGTCCATCCCGACAACGCGAAGCTGCCGAGCCATGAGTGCTCGCTGTGTTCGGTGGCGCATTCCGGCGCGATCGCGAGTGTCGCATATCAGCCCACTCCGGATTCAGTTGCAGTCCGCCATGTCGTCGTTGCCGAAGTTCTGGCTCAGTCATCCGCGTTCGTATTCTTCCTGCGTATTCGTCCTCCGCCAACAGTTTAGAGACCTCAACACAATCAATCGGAATGCCGCGCCTTGATGACTCATGTCTGGTGTCGCCTTCCATTCGTCCTTTTGATCTGCGTTCCCTATTCCTTTGGAGGAATTCATGTTGGCTTCTTACACGAAGTCGCTTCGCGCGGCTATTGCGGTTCTTTTCTGCCTTGCTCTATCTCTCGCAGTTTACGGACAAGCTAGCTCCGCCGCCATTGCCGGTATTGTGGTCGATTCAACCGGCGCGGTCGTTCCCGGCGCGAAGGTGGAAATTCATAATCCCGTCAGCGCATTCGATCGCGCAACCACAACCGACGCATCCGGAAATTTCATTTTCCCGAACGTGCCTTTCAATCCGTATCACTTAAGCGTCACCGCCGCAGGATTCGCGCCGCACGCACAAGACGTCGAAATCCGTTCGTCCGTCCCGCTCAATGTGAAAGTCAATCTCAGCGTTGCCGGATCGGCAGACACGGTTACTGTCGAGGCCGGTGGAGACTTAGTCGAAAATGATCCCACGTCACACACTGACGTCGATCGCGGTTTGTTCGAAAAAATTCCGCTGGAAAGCGCGTCCTCATCGGTGAGTTCGCTTGTGACATTGGCATCTCCTGGTGTCGCTGCCGACTCAAACGGACTTTTTCACGGGCTCGGCGATCATGCCTCCAACTCTTTCTCCGTGGACGGCCAGCCCATCACCGATCAGCAAAGCAAAGTTTTCTCCAACCAGATCCCCGTCGATTCCATCGAATCGCTCGAAGTAATTCCGGGCGCTCCGCCAGCGGAGTACGGCGGCAAGACCAGCCTCGTGATTGTTGCAACCACCCGTTCCGGGCAACGCGTAACAACTCCGCATGGCGCAATAACGACTTCCTACGGAAGCTTTGGTTCAGCCAATGTGGGATTCAACTTGGCCTATGGTGGCGCAAAGTGGGGCAACTTCGTTTCCGCGACCGGCCTCAATAGCGGAAGATTTCTCGATCCTCCAGAATTTGCCGTGATGCACGACAAGGGTAACGAAGAAAACTTCTTTGATCGCGTGGACTATCAAGTGTCCACGGCAGATTCGCTTCATCTGAATCTCGGATTCAGCCGCTCGTGGTTTCAGACGCCAAACTCCTACGATTCTGAGGATGCTACACCTTGGTCCGGTGTGACAGTCAGCAATAACGGCCTCGATCCCAATGGCAGCGTTGTCGGACCCGCCGATCAGCGGTCAAAGATTCAGACCTTCAATATTGCCCCATCCTGGACACGCATCCTCAATCCGGTAACGGTATTAACTGTGGGAGCATTCGTGCGCCGCGATGCTTATAGCTACTATCCCAGCGAGAATCCTTTCGCAGATCTCGGCCCGCAAAATCTTCAGCAGGAAACCATCTCGCAGAATCGGACACTGGCCAACACCGGTCTCCGCGCTGACATCACTCACGCAAAAGGCATTAACAACATCAAGGCCGGAGTGACCTATCAGCAGACATTCCTGACTGAAAATTTTAATCTAGGGATTGTCGATCCCACGCTGAACGCTCCGTGCCTGGACGGCAACGGCGTTCCCGTCTTCGTTGGAAATCCAGGAGTGAACGATCCCATTAATTGCGGCAGCGCCAACTCGACGAATACCACTTTGTATCCCGCACCGTTCGTCGCGAACCCGAGCTTTAATCCGCTGCTGGGTTGTTATGATCTGACGCGCGCGGCTCCATCTCCGCTGGATAATTGCCCAAACTCAACAAGCGGCCTCTATCCATTTCACGGCCACACCGACGTTAAAGAACTGGCTCTGTATGTCCAAGACGCAATCACGAAGGGAAACTGGGCGATCAATTTAGGACTTCGCCCCGACTCATATAACGGACTCACTACCGCGCATCAAGTCGAGCCACGGCTCGGAGTTGCCTATAACATCAAGCCAAGCAGCACTGTCCTTCGCGTTTCCTATGCGCGAACCATGGAAAGTCCCTTTAACGAGAATCTGATCCTTTCCAGCCTCGGTTGCGCTGATGCAGTTCTCAATCCGCTGTTGGCTTGCAGTCAAAGTGGCGTGACGCCGTTCAATCCCGGCTATCGCAATGAATTTCATGTAGGCTTGCAGCAGGCCATTGGACGGTTCGCCGTCATCAGCGGAGATTATGTTTGGAAGTACACACACAACGCATACGACTTCAGCGTTCTCGGTGCGACACCGATTACGTTTCCAATCGAGTGGCACAACTCTAAAATCCCAGGCTATGCCGTACGCGTAAGCGTGCCCGACTTTCATGGCGTTACAGCGTTAGTTGTGTTCTCCAGTGTTGCCGCCCGCTTCTTTACCCCGCAAATCGGCGGAGCAGGCGCTGTCACGGCAGTTGCAGCCAACTCCGGCTTCGTGCCCTTTCGTATCGATCACGACGAAAAATTCAACCAGACGACACACTTGCAATATCAGCCATGGAAAACTGGTCCGTGGATGGGATTTAACTGGCGCTATGACAGCGGACTGGTGGCTGGTGCCGTTCCATTTGCAGCCGACGCGAACGGCAATGTCGATTTGAGTGGCCTCACCGCCGATCAGGAATTTCAGGCTGGCCTGAGCTGCAATGGTGTCCGCGCAACTCCAACGCTGGCGCTGCCGTCATCCTGCGCCGGAAATCAATTCGCTTCTAACCTGGTGAGGATACCCGCACCGGGGACCGAGAACGATGACAAGAATCCTCCAAGAATTCAGCCACGTAATCTATTCGACATTGCCGTTGGCCACGACAACATTTTGCATGGGGAGAGATTCAAGTGGAGTGCGCGGCTCACAGCGGTAAATATCACCAACACCTATGCGCTTTACAACTTTCTTTCGACATTCAGCGGTACGCACTACGTAACACCGCGAGCGTTGACAGCGGAAGTTGGCTTTCACTACTGATGAAGTCGGGAAAAGCCTGAGCTGTTACGGACCCGTCACTACAAATACAGGATTTTGTGGTGGCGGAGTTCCGCCGTTCCCCGGAGAGTTTGCGCTGAGCGGCGCATTCAGTGTCTTAACCAAAGTATCTTCTGGACTCTCGCTTCCCGGTGAGTTATTCGCAACCGTGGAAATGATGGCAGTATTTTCTGCGTCGCAGTTGCCAACATAAATACGCGTACTGTCGGCTGAAGCTGCAATCGAGAGCGCAAAGGGAGTGTTCACAAAACTTGGACAGACCTGCGCAACCGTCTGCAAAGTTATCGTCTTCTCGACTACGAAATTCAAAGCGCTGATTACTGTCACCGAAGAAGCGACTTTCCCTCCGCTGACTGTGTCTTGGGCCACGTAGAATCGGCTGCTGTCCGGCAACGCAGCAACGGACAAAGCTCCGCTGAGCGGAATCGCGGCAAGCTGGGAGATCATTCCTGTCGAATCCGACGCATCCAGCACGAAGACCATCCCTGCGATCGGATTGGTCACATACAGGCGATTCAGCTTCGTATCGTAGACCATGTAATCCGCGCCAACCCCGACTGGAACGCTGCCGACTAGAACATCCGTAACGCCAAACGTATTGATCTCACTGACCGTTCCGGCTCCCTGATCGAGAACGAATACACGTTGATTGTCGGTCCTCGCCGCCACCCATATCGGAGAAATCCAGGCCGCTCCCGCTAGTTGCGGATTCACGCTGAAATCAATCGTATTGAAACTCGTGACCGATCCGCCTGTTCCGCCAACACCGGCGTTCGCCACATATACGCGGTTCGCGTTCGGAAGTTCAGCGAGTGCCACCGGATTCATTCCGACAGAAACGGTGTTCGTGACAATATTCGTCGTGGAATTGATCGCAGACACCGTATTGTTGCCAGAGTTTGCCGAATAAATTGTTGTACTCGATTGCGTCCCGCCCACGAACACCGGCACCGAACCTGCTGGCAAGCTGGTGGTCACCACTGAGTTAGCGGTGTTCGGCAGGAATGTGAGAATCGTGTTGTCGCCACGGTCGGCGACATAGACGCGCGTGCCGTTCAACATCAAAGCGACAAACGCAGGATCAGCGCCGGTATTGCTCTGGCTCACGGCACTGTCGCCGGATACGTCGATAGTCGTCGCCGCTCCAGGATTATTGTCGCCATTGCTGCTGAGAACAACTGCAATATGCGCGAAGCCCGGATTCGGGGGATTCGGACTTTGCGGTGTCGCCACTGGGCGATAAGTCTGCCCGCAACTGATGCAGATCACGACCAACAACGCACAGCCAACGGCTTGGGAAATGCGACTGGTCGTCATCTGAAGCCCAGCGCGACGATTCTTTGCTACATGACTCATTCGGGGAAATTTCATTCTAAACGAATACGGAACATGGTTGGATGCGCTGCTGGCCAAAGAAAGCTGCCGAGCAGTCCACCCACTCGCTGCCTATGCGATCTTTACCAGCCGGTCTACCAGTTCCGAGTAGTCCTTCTTGTCGAGACCATGCTCGCGTTTGTTGTATTCGTCCACTTTGCTGGAGTAATTCATAGAGCAGAACTTCGGACCGCACATCGAACAGAACGCAGCTTCCTTGTAATGCTCTTCGGGTAGAGTTTCGTCGTGCATGGAGCGGGCAGTCTCAGGGTCCAACGACAGTGCAAACTGTTTTTCCCAATCGAATTTGTAGCGTGCGTAGCTGAGCGCGTCATCACGGTCCTGCGCGCCAGGGCGATGGCGGGCGATGTCGGCGGCATGGGCCGCGATCTTATAGGCGATGATTCCGTCTTTAACGTCTTTCGCGTTGGGCAGGCCAAGGTGTTCTTTTGGAGTAACGTAGCAAAGCATCGCTGCGCCGTGCCAGCCAATCATGGCGGCTCCAATGGCCGACGTTATGTGATCATATCCCGGAGCAATGTCCGTAACCAGCGGCCCCAGTGTATAAAACGGAGCTTCGAAGCAAAGCTCTTTTTCTTTGTCCACCTGCTCTTTAATCTTGTCCAGCGGCACGTGTCCGGGACCTTCAATCATCACCTGCACATCGTGTTCCCACGCCTTCTTGGTCAGCTCGCCGAGAGTTTTCAATTCTGCAAACTGGGCTTCATCGCTGGCGTCCGCAATGCAGCCCGGGCGAAGGCCATCGCCAAGGGAAAAGCTGACATCGTGCTTCGCAAAGATTTTGCAGATATCGTCATAGCACTCGTAGAGAAAATTCTGCCTGTGATGATGCGCCATCCATTGCGCAAGGATCGCGCCACCTCGGCTGACAATGCCCGTGATCCGTTTGGAAACCAGCGGCAAATACTGGATCAGCACTCCAGCGTGGATGGTCATGTAATCCACGCCTTGCTCGGCCTGCTCTTCGATAACTTCCAACATTACATTCTTGTTAAGGTCTTCGATTCGCTTAACCCGCGAGATTGCTTCATAAATCGGTACGGTACCAATCGGCACCGGCGAATGACGCAAAATGGCTTCGCGGATTTCGTGGATATTTCCCCCGGTAGATAGATCCATCACCGTATCGGCACCGTAATGAACGGAGGTGTGCAACTTCTTCAACTCTTCGTCGATATCGGATGTCACTGCGGAGTTGCCAATGTTGGAATTGATCTTGCACAGCGATTCGACTCCAATGCACATCGGTTCAAGTTCAGGATGATTAATGTTCGCCGGAATGATCATGCGTCCGCGTGCAACTTCGCTGCGAACTAAATCAGCCGAGATTTTTTCCCGCAACGCGACATATTCCATTTCTTTGGTGATGACGCCACGACGGGCAAAGTGCATTTGCGAAAAGTTGCCGGTGGTGTTCTGCTCACGGCGGCTGGCAATCCATTCGGCGCGCATTGGAAGAAGGGCCTTCCCATCGCCATTGGAAGAGTTTCCGTTGCTATGAATGCCGTTCCCTGAAGCCATCTCTGACACCGTCCTAAGAATGGTATGAACCACGATTATACGCTGCAGGCTCTACGCGAATCTCCGATTGGCGGGCCTACTTTCGCCCCAATAACAATAATTTGTTGTAGACACGGGCCCTTAGCATCGTCTTTCTCCCTTGCTCCTCGGGCGAAATCAGCTTAAAATCGCGGGTTCTTCCAAACTTCGAGGATATTACATGCGTAATTACATTTTGTTGTTGTGTGTTTCCCTGCTGGCGCTGGCATCTCTGGCGCAAAATGCTCCAAAGGCTTCCGACTCGATTCTCGACACTATCGACACCAGCCAGAACCCCTGTAGCGATTTCTATGCGTACGCTTGCGGAAATTGGCTGAAAAATAACGAGATCCCCTCCGACCAATCGCGGTGGGGATCATTCAACGAACTGGCCGAACGAAATCGCGCAATCCTGCGAGGCATTCTTGAAAAGGCCTCCGCAGATAATCCGGGCCGTGATGCCATCGATCAGAAGATTGGCGACTTCTACGGCTCTTGCATGAACGAGAAGGCTGTTGATGCCAAGGGCGTGACTCCGCTCAAGCCTGAGCTTGATAAAATTGCCGCTGCCCAGGATAAAGCCGCGTTGCTTGAAATCATCGCGCACGACCATCGGATGGGAGCAAACAGCTTCTTCGATTTTGGTTCCGATGCCGACCTCCACAATGCGAGCATGGATATCGCCTATGTCGACCAGAGTGGCCTCACCTTGCCGGATCGTGATTACTATTTGAAAGATGATGCGCACATGGCCGACATGCGCAAGAGCTTGATTAAATACGTGACCGAATTATTCAAGCTTAGCGGTCAAACCGAAGCGCAGGCATCTGACTCAGCAAAAACAGTTCTGCGTATTGAATCGGAACTCGCCAAAGCTTCGATGGACCGCACCGAACGTCGCGATCCGAAGAATCTTGATCACAAAATGAAAGTCGACGCCATTAACACAATGGCTCCGGATTTCTATCTCCAGCGTTACTTTGCCGCTACCGGCGCGCCTGCGTTCTCTGAACTCAACGTCACCAATCCCGACTTTTTCAAAGAGGTAAGCGAGATTCTAAAGTCGGAATCACTCGCGTCCTTAAAAACTTACGCCAGTCTTCATGTGATGACGGTGGCCGCTCCATGGCTTTCGCAACCGTTCGTGACAGCCAATTTCGAATACAACAAAGCGCTCACGGGGCAGAAAGAAATTCGTCCTCGCTGGAAGCGATGTGTTGCCGCAACGGATGACGCCCTCGGAGAAGCTCTCGGCCAACGGTACGTCGAGCTTACCTTCGGCGCTGACGGCAAAGACCGCATGTTGAAGATGGTTGCCGCCCTCGAAAAAGCTTTAAGCGAAGATATCCAGAACCTGGATTGGATGTCGCCCGAAACCAAGAAGCAAGCGCAAGTCAAACTCACATCTATCACCAACAAAATCGGCTATCCCGACAAGTGGCGCGACTACAGCTCTTTGACCGTCGTTCGCGGAGACTTGTTAGGCAACTTCCAACGCGCCAATGAGTTTGAATCCAAGCGTCAACTAGTGAAGATCGAAAAGCCCGTAGACCGCAAGGAATGGGGCATGACGCCGCCCACTGTGAATGCCTACTACAATCCTTCAATCAACGAGATCGTATTCCCTGCCGGAATCCTGCAGCCGCCATTTTTCGATAAGAACATGGACGACGCTGTGAACTTCGGTGGAATCGGTTTGGTCATTGGACATGAACTTACCCATGGTTTCGATGATCAGGGCCGCAAGTTCGACGCCCAGGGAAATCTCAACGACTGGTGGACTGCGGAAGACGGCAAGAAGTTCGAAGAGCGCGCTACGTGTGTTGCCAACGAGTACGGCAACTTTACTGCGATCGACGATCTTAAGCTGAATGGACGCCTAACACTCGGCGAGAACACTGCCGACAATGGTGGAGCGCGCATTGCATTCGCCGCATTGCAGGAAACAATGGCAAAAGATCCAGCCAGCGCCGACAAGAAAATCGACGGCTTTACGGCAGATCAGCGCTACTTCCTGGGTTTCGGTCGAGTGTGGTGCATGAAGCAGCGTCCTGAAATAGCGCGGATGCTGGTGACTGTGGATCCGCATTCTCCGGGCAAGTATCGCGTAGATGGAGTCGTGCAAAACCTGCCGCAGTTCGAGAAAGCATTCTCGTGCAAAGCTGGTGATGCAATGGTCAGCGCGAACGCCTGCCGCGTCTGGTAAAAACTAACCGCAATAAATCAGCCGCTCCAATTTACCGGAGCGGCTTTTTGTTGCAGACGAACGACTCAAGTTTTAGTGATGCTGCGCTACCAATTCGTGAAATCCACGACGCCGTTGTTCGCTATAGCGATGCAACGCGGCTGAAATCACTGGGAAGGCTTCTCCTACTGGACGAATCTCGTCCACCTCAACGGCTTTGCCTTCGAGCTGCTTGTAATCTTGAAAGAAACGCCGCAACATCAATAATCGATGCGCCGGCATTTCGTCCGCTTCACGATAGCTATTGAACTCCGGATCTTCCGTCGCAACGGCAATGATCTTGTGGTCCTGCTTGCCAGCATCAATCATCGTCATTAATCCAATTGCGCGAGCATTGATGATGGTCAAGGGCACCACGGTTTCCTGACATAACACCAGCACGTCGAGCGGATCGTCGTCCTCCGCCAGCGTTTGTGGGATGAAGCCGTAGTTCGCAGGATAGTAAACAGCTGAATAAAGAATGCGGTCCAGTTTGATAAGGCCGCTGGTTTTATCCAGTTCATACTTAACGCTCGAACCGAATGGAATCTCGATTACCGTTTGGAACTCCTGCGGCAATTTGTGGCCGGGAGTTACGTCGTGCCAAGGATGAATCATAACGATAAAACCTCTATGCAATTAAGGATGTATCAATTCTATCGGATGGGCCCCTTCCAATGGCTTACCCTTGACCTTAAGCTACCCCAGCGGTAGAGTTTGGTTAACATGTCGGTAGAAACAGGCAAGATTCTGAAGTTCGGCGCGGCGACGATGGTGATCCTGCTATCGCTTGCTTATTTGGCCTACACGGGCGTCCAGCAGAGCAAGAGTTACTACGTCACCATCAAAGAACTTCATGGAATGGGAGATTCCGCCTATAGCAAGCATCTCCGCATCGCTGGAAACGTTCGGCCAGGATCAATCAAGCGCACGGGCCTGAATGTCGAATTTGTGCTGGTTGAGCAAGGTCAGAGCGTCAATGTGATTTATAACGGCACCGAAGCTCCGCCCGATACATTTAAAGACAATTCACAAGCCCTCGCCGATGGAAGCTTTGGCAAAGATGGAATTTTCCACGCCAAGCAACTGCAAGCCAAATGCGCTTCGAAATATGCTCCCGCTCAGCCAGGGACGCCCGGAACAGGCGCCCCGACCGCGCCTAGTGGAAGCATGAGCTAGGTTCGTCCTTCATGACGATCTTTTTCTTCGGTTTCAGCCACACCTCATGCTCCAACTTGTAACTTCGAATGATGAATCGTGGTGAGCAGCGGTATGATTGTGCTGCGCCAACGAGCGCACCGATGCGAGTCTTAATTATTGAGGACGAGCCACGTCTGGCCAAGAACATCGCTCGCAGCCTGCGCGAGAGTGCTGGCTATGCTGTCGACATCGCACCCAATGGCCAGGATGGACTCTTCATGGCAGAAGGCGATTCCTACGACGTAATCCTTCTGGATCTAATGCTGCCGCAAATGGATGGGCTCAGCGTTCTGCGTAAGCTCCGGCAGATCGGCCAGCGCACGCCTGTCCTAGTCGTCACCGCCCGCGATGACAAGGAATCAGTCGTTGCCCTCTTAAACGCCGGCGCGGACGACTATCTGACCAAGCCATTCGATCTTGGAGAAATGTTGGCACGCACCAAGGCCCTTATCCGTCGTGGCAAAGGCCAGCCGTCGCCAGTTCTCGCCATCGCGGATCTTGAAATCAATACCGTCAATCGCACTGTCAAACGAGGCGGAAAATTGATCGCTTTAACTGCGATGGAGTACCGTGTACTCGACTACCTCGCTCATCGCGCCGGAGCCGTAGTTTCGAAGACCGAACTTCTCGAACATCTTTATGATTACAACTGGGAAAAATTCAGCAACGTGATCGAGGTCTATATTTCCGGATTAAGACGAAAACTCAGTCAGGACTCATCACAACAACTGATCCACACCAGCCGCGGCCAGGGCTACATGCTGCACGCTGAACCTGCGAATTAAATCAATCATGTTTCAGCCATCCCTCAAACGCCGGTTGATTGTGATGTTCGTAATTGCGCAAGCCTTGCTCGCAGCAGGCTTAGTACTGATTGGCGTTTTCTACACTCATAAACGACTGATTGCGGCACTCGATATCAGCATTCAAGGCCGTGCCGAAAGTGTGGCGGCTCTCGTACGTTATGACGAAGACGCGACCGGTAATGTTTACTTCGACCAATCGCTGGTGCCCCCATCCCTCGACCCTGAACATCCGGATATCTACGCGGTGTGGGCGGAACGAACGGGACTGCTCGCGCGATCGCCCAATTGGCCCGCAGGATTGGAAATCGATCCCAATCGGCGTCATCATTTTGACTTTAAGTGGGCCGATGTTCACTATCGAGGATTGAGAATTTCCGAACTTCCTGTGCTTGACCGCGAAGAGGGGAAATCATTCCAGCCACAGACGCTGACGATAATCTATGCCGCGCCAAAAAATCGTGTGCAGGAGCAAGTCCGGACGGCTGGAATTTTTGTCGCCTTCGCGAGCCTCATCCTGCTATCGCTGACGGCGCTTCTAGCCTTATGGGGAATTAACCGCGGACTTTTACCTCTTCAGAATTTGGCCAACGATGCCGGACAAATATCGGCCAACAATTGGAAGCTGCAACCATCCAGCGAAGCGCGGCAAATTGCAGAACTGCATCCGCTGATTGATTCGATGACCGCCATGCTGACACGCCTGGAAGCTTCGTTCACGCAGCAGCGAGAATTTCTTAGCAATGCCACCCATGAGCTAAAGACCCCAGTCGCGGTACTCAAGTCCACGTTACAATCCCTCGTTCAAAAACCTCGCGCCGCGGACGAATACCGCACCGGAATAGAACAGTCTCTCGATGACATGAAGAGGCTTGAGAGGTTGATCGAATGGATGCTCCGTCTGGCGCGCGCTGAACAATGGGCCCACGGCGCCCTCCGCCGCGACTTACAGGTCATTGACGTCGCCGCCACATGTGAAGAGGCCATCGAACACATCCTGCCCCTTGCTCAGTCACGAAAAGTAAATATTCAGTTGAGTGTGAAGGAGGAAGTGCGACTTCGCGCCGATCCCGATGATCTCCAACTGCTGTGGACGAATCTGCTCGAGAATGCCGTGCGCTATAGTCCCGAAGGCAGCACAATAGATATTACAGTTCAAAGGTTTGCGGGTTCTGCGAAGGTCACTTTTACCGATCACGGCAGCGGTATTGCCGCAGCGGATCTACCTAGGATTTTCGAGCGCTTCTATCGCGGAGATCCTTCACGAACCCAATCTACAGGCGGGTTTGGTCTTGGGCTTGCAATTGCCAAAGCTCTCGCAGAGGCTTACGGATGGACTATCTCTGCCCAAAGTCAGATTGGAACAGGAACCGTAATGACGGTAGAGTTGCCGACATCCGGTGAAAATTCTTAACAGACCTCTAGGCGCTCTGCCGCTCGGCCAAACCAATCGCTGATAGCCGTGAGATCGCTGCGACCATCATGCTCGAAAGCAGCTGCATAGTCGCGACATCGCGCTGATCGAAGGCGTGTGGCGATCCTGAGAGAACTTCGAACACTCCTAATGTCCGGCGAAAGTGTCGAAGCGGCGCGACTAGAATTGAGCGGACACCCAATCGCCGGCAACTTGCCAGGTCGACAGAAGGATTTCTTTCCGCATCATGGCAAAGCACGACTTCTCCGGTGCGAACACATTCCGCCGAAATGCCGGAGTCGGTTTGCAGCCGCACACCTAAATCTGGAGCGGTGCGTCCCGTCCGGGCGCGACAGATAATTTCTTCTCCATGTCGCAAAGCAATTGCTGCGCCGGTCGCTCCAGTCAAAGCTTGGGCACGCTCGGCGATCACGCTGATTGCCGGCTCCAAATCCAATTCCGTATGATGAATTTCCTGATGTTCGACGCGAACGGCCCCGCGGGCATGATGACGCGATGGCGCGAATGCAGCAAATGAAGCTGGGATTTGATTGTCGCTGATCGTACTTGGCACCGTCCGAAGCAGGTCGCGCACCAGCCGGTCGAGTTCGGCATCGGCAATAACGTGCGGCAACTGCTGGCCTAATAGCGATCCACCTAAGACGCGCGACAGACTCATCACCGCGCTGCTTCCGCACGCCATGCAATAAGGGGTATTGTTCTTGCTTATAAGTTCGCAGGAAACGCAAAATGCAGCAGTTTGCAACGAAACAAAATGGATATCTTGACCAGTCATCGACTCCATCGTTTGGTTTTTCCTCCGCCGAACAGCGAGCGTCCAAACTAAATGGAGCGGAGTGTGTGTGGAAGTGACAGGGCTGGTTCACCTGTGGATATTAGGTATCGAGCAATGAGCGCAGATCAATCGCCGCTTGCAGCGGCCATTGCGGGAACCAGTTGCAGTCTCTCGATTTCAACTTTCTCCGCGGCCATCATTCTCTGTAACGCATCCGCTAGAACCATCGGGAAGCCCGCAGTCAAAAGATTGATATCGATTTGAAGGTCCCGCTGACTATAAAGGCGATGGACTGAGATCGTGCCAATCTTTTTGTGCCCCGTAGTGACGAGGCCGAGGCTAAGAGTCCAGAAATTTACCGCCGGATAAAAGCTGCTGCCCGGCTTTGTCCACCTCAAGTGTGACGCATCGTCGCGATCAGTTATCAGATGAAGCTCGCTTCCTGAAGACAGGCCCCGCACAGGTTCATTCAGAAATAAATCGAACGCATCAAAATCGTTGCTGCCGAAAGCGGCGATGAGAATTGGACTAAGCTGACTCGAACTCCGCATCGACTTCAATTCTTCGATCGCGCGCCGGATGGAAAGATTGTTGATCACAATCTGACGCTGTTCCATGGTTCTCTGCGCAACGCGGCGAAGCTCGCCAAATTCGAGGTACCCCAAATGTTGAACGCCCAACCATATACCGGTGCCGAGAACAGCCAACACTAGACCAAGCGTGCTGCCGGCGGGCCACAAAAGGAACAAGCTGAGCAGCGCAAATGCTCCCGACGCGCCATAGAGGACGATCACTACTTGACGGTGCGACAGTCCAAGCTGAAGCAATTTATGGTGAATGTGTTCGCGATCGGCAGTGAAGACAGGCCGGCCGGCGATAAGTCGTCGCGCGACTGAGAGCGAGGTTTCTAAAATCGGCAGTCCGAACGAAACCACCGGAATCGCGATCGCAACAGTGGTTGGTGCTTTTTGTGCGCCGTACAGAGCCAATGCGCTCAGCATGAAGCCAATAAAAAGGCTGCCACAATCCCCAAGAAAAATTGTTGCTGGATTAAAGTTAAACCGCAAAAATCCCAGAATGGCGCCGGTGAGCGCAATCGTCATCAGCGCAACCAGCGAGGCATGACTGAGTAGGGCGACCACGAACACGACCAAAGTTGAAAACAGCGCGGAGCCCGCCGCTAGCCCATCCAATCCATCGATTAGATTGAAGGCATTTGTCACGCCAATCACCCAAAGAATGGTGATGGGCAGGCTTAGAAGGGCGCCAAAATGATGCCCTCCAAAAAACATTGGAAGGTCGAGAATGCGCAGGCCACCAGCGTAAAGCATGGCGGCGGCAATGCCTTGAACGCTAAATTTTGCGGTCGGACCTATCGAGTAGACGTCGTCGTAAACTCCGAGCAGGAAGATGATCGTTCCCGGAATTAATAGCGTGAGACCAGCCTTTAGAGATAGCCCAAATCCCCAAGACGGATTGAATCGCTCCAACAACAGAGCGAGCGACACACTTCCCAAAAATGCAAGGTAAATTGCGACTCCGCCGAGCCGAGGTAACGGGCGGTTATGAAGATGCCTTCCAGTGCCGGGGGCTGCTACCCACCCATGAGCTGTGGCAGCATCGCGTACAAATTTTGTGAGGATGAAAGAGGCAACGAGCGATGTTGCGAAGATCCCCAGGAAAAATGGTGTCAACTTGTCCCCCGCCAACGTAATCTCGCATCATGTTCGTGTGCAAGATCTCAAATGGACGTACTTGCAGCATACTTTTCGGGAAAACTCGCGACAATTCCTAATTTGGTACACCAGTTACTATTGTCATTCGTGTCGGAACTTGATGATTTAGGGTCATGATCGCCGTGCTAGACTTTTTTTCTACACACTTTTTTTATTAATTTCCGCTAATCTGATTTTGGCATGATGGTACTTCGTTCTCGCGCACCGATATTTCACCAAAAAAGTTTCCCAGGGAAGCGTGCGCTTTATTTCAGTATCTCCTTCGTGTTGATAACCCTTGGCATATGTTCCTGTGCCGCGCAATCCGTATCCGAACAGAAATCGTCCAGTCCAAATATTTCGAATCTGCCTACCCATCCGGATGACAGCGCTCAACTCGGCACCGAAGATATGGTGGAAGTGACCGTCTATAACGTTCCTGAATTAACGACGAAAGCCCGCGTTGGCAGCAAAGGAGATCTTTACCTCCCGCTTGTTGGATATGTTCACGTGAGCGGCCTAAAGGCAGAAGAAGCCGAAGCTGTCATTGAGAAAAAGCTTTCCGACGGCGGATTCGTCAAAGAACCGCACGTATCCGTTTTGATTGCGCAGCAGGGCGCTCGCGGTGCTAGCGTCCTCGGTCAAGTTAGCAGGCCGGGAGTTTATCCGGTCACCGGCGCAGCCAAACTGTTCGACTTAATCTCCGCAGCCGGTGGCTTAACGGACAAAGCAGGCCTCAGCGTAACCGTGACTCATCGTGATAATCCGGACAAGCCTGAGATCGTCCAACTGGCTCGAAATCTTGAAGACAAACCTAAAAGCAACGTTTCCGTTCTGCCCGGTGACACCGTGATCGTCCGCAAAGCAGATATCGTCTATGTAGTCGGCGAGGTCGGGCGACCCAGTGGACTTCTAATGGAAAGCGGACGGTTGACTGTTCTGCAAGCGGTCGCGCTTTCTGGCGGGACCACGCGAACCGCCAAACTCAGCGGCGTAAGAATTATTCGGCAGGGACCGAGCGGAATCACTGAAACTCCCGTAGACCTTCGCAAGATTCTGTCAGCCAAAGCGCCGGATATGCCGATGGTTGCAGAGGATATTTTATTCGTTCCGACGAGTACGGGAAAAGTCATCATGGGCCGGAGTGCGGAGGCTGCTCTGCAAGCGGCTACTGCGGTAAGCATTGTCGCTGTTCCGTAGAATCAGCGAGCAACCAGTCCCTGCAGAATTTCGATGTAACGATTTGCTGTTTGCTCCCGGGAAAAATTGGCCAGGATATATTCGCGTCCCCTGTGCCCCATCAAGCTTCTTAAATCAGGATCTGCCGCAAGCTTTTCGATTGCGGAGGTAAGTTCGGCCGCACTCTCCGGCGCAATGCTGATCCCAGCGTCAGCTTCGTCCAGAATAGATTTCGCGAGCCCGCCTACGCTCAAAATTACGGGACGCTCACAAGCCAAGAACTCGAGCATTTTCGTGGGAATTACAGTTTTGAAAATTTCCGTCTGCTTAAGCGATACGAGGCAGACGTCAGACGCGGCAATAAAGGCGGGAATATTTTCGCGAGGCTGCTGATCCACAAAAACAATGTTGTTCAATCCGCGGTTACAAGCATCAGCTTTGATCCGAACTTTGTCCGCTCCCTCCCCGACTACAACGAACAAAACATCAGGACGCACGGTTCGTAATTGCGATGCGGATTTCAACAGCACATCTAGGCCATGCGCCATCCCCAGCGTACCGATGTAGGACACGACAAACTTGTCTTCAGCGTTCCAACGCCTTCTCAGTCCGCTGCAAGCACGGCCATCGGACAGCGGCCTGAAGAGTTCGGTCTCAACCCCATTCTCGACTACTACAATTTTTTCTGGCGGCACGTTCCAGCGCTCCACGAGATGATCTTTGAATGCTGACGTCACCACCACTATGAGTTTTGTTCGCGTGTACAAAAATCCCGCGATGCGGCCCAACACGCGATGAAGAAGAGACTTTTCATTTCCGACCCCGACAGCAATGAGCGATTCAGGCCAAAGATCGCGCACCTCGAATACAAAAGGAACATGTTTCCATCGCGCCAGCCACCATCCTGAAAGCGCAACTAACAGCTGTGGCGATGTCGCGATCAGCACGTCGGGGCGAGAAAGAAATAATCCTGTGATTGCGGATGAAACCAGAAACGAACTGTAGTTAAGGATGCGCTCGTAGGGTTTCCGATTTGGAAACGGCAGCAACCACGTTCGTACGGCCTGCACGCCGTGATATTTCTCGCGCATCACCAGCCGCCAGAGTTTCCCTCGATACCCAGGCGGCACTACCCCCGTGGGATGATTCGGAAATCCTGTAAGCACCGTAACCGAGTGCCCGGCTTCAGCCCAACGGCATGAGAGCTCGGCAACCCGCGCGGCAGGCGCTCCCATCTCCGGCGGAAAATATTGCGAGACATAGAGAATCTTCACGGATGCGAATACCTAGTAATAGCAAAGCTTAAATGCAGCTTTGTAACAAAACGCGCGCGCGCGACGAATGGGACTATGGGCGTAAACTTCCCAGCGATCGGCAACTCGCGCAAACATTTGTTGTCCGGTGAGCCGATGCATGATCCGCAGCTGAGCAACATGAAGTCGATGATAAAAAGCGCTCGCAATCATGGGCAGGCGAGTTCCAGATTGTTCATACAAGGACCAGAATCCCAGGTCATAGTTCTCAAGGTTTGCTTTCAACGTTTCTACCGATTCGTCAAACAACTTGCGTGCTTCGGCGCTATTTGTTGCCAGCCAATAGTCATACACTCCCCAGGCAGCCCATATGAATCCATTCAGAATGTGCGTGGGAGGGGAAACGATATATTCTTCAAACCAACGGTGGCCCTGATCGTCGGTAAAAGTAACCCCGCCTTCCGCGATGGGAATTGTGAAGCTTTGAAAAGCTAGGCTGGCAGCATCGAGAAAGTTGGGTTCGCCGGTTAGTCGATGTGCACGAACCAGGAGAGATATTCCCTGCCCTTGCGCAAGCCCTGAGTACCACGGCGCTTTGAGCCGAGTGCGATATTCCCAATCGAAGTGATGGTTCCACACGGGGACACCACAAGCGTTCTTTTCCAAATGATCGCATAGCCACTGTGCCGCTTTGATCAGCATCATCTTGCGCTCCACATCTTTGCTCCGAACAAATAAATCGTGATTACCCAATCCCCATTGCGCCACCGCAATCGGATTGTATTGACGGCCAATTTCGCCCCGATAGTCGAGCATCGGGATGCCATCCGAATCGTACGGGCCTGGATAGGCCGCCTTCTGCGCGAACAGCATGTAGTACTCGCCCAATTGATCAACGCTCGCGTTTGGATTAACTTTTGGTTCATCGTGCCAGAACGTGAGCTGGCTGCCGCTCGAAGTTAGGTAAGCGCTGAAGATGCGGCGATAATATTGCAGGCGTCCCGCAGACATGAGTTGACGAAATATAGCACGCGGCGAACAAACTTCAGTTGCACGATCAACGACGGATTCGCCACAACGACGTTTGCAAGTCTCCAGATTTCACCGCTACGGTCGAGACAGCGAGAGTGTCTGTGTGATTTTCCCCGTCTGGCAACATTGCGTTGCCATATTGAAAGAGAGCTTTGTGCCAACCATCTTTTTCCCATGCCAAACATCGTGACCACTTCCCGCCCATGTTTCCGAACACATAGGCCGAATTTTCTTCATTAACCACGCTCGGCTCGACCATTGTCGAAAAAAAGATGCCATCGCTAACACTGCAACCGTAGATTGACGAACTGGGCAAATCGGCAACTGCGCTGAAACTCCCGTCCCGATCCAAAAAGTAAACGTTGTTGGATTCCAGCGGCGTGTCAGATGAAAAATAAATCCCGTTAGCGGTTGGTACTAGCGCAACTGCGCGTGCCTGCTGATTTCCTGCTAAAACCGTTTCAATATTCTTGAAATCACGTGACGCTCGCAGAATTCGGCATTCATTGCCGTTATCGCCGGTCAATATCCACAAGCAATTCTGCCAATGATCGTAAACGATGTTGTGAACGTGACGAATCTCGCCCTTTGGAAATACGTGGGCGATGTGCCAGGTTTGTCCCTGATCCACGGATCCATAGATATAAACTTCACTTCGTTCGCGGTTGTCGAAATATTCTCCGAAATAGACGGGCCCATCGGGAACCGAACAAATATGAAGAGGGCGAGAGCCGCGCAAAATCTTATGCGTTACGCGAAACTCCGTTTCCCCGCGCGGTAGTGTGAGGATCGCGCCCGGAACAGCCGCAATCAGATAGCCCGGCTGGATCGCCAACGCATGAAAGCCATCGCGGACCAGGCGAAATGTCAGTGGCATTGAACTGGTCGCGCGCCGCCATAATGGAGCTTGATATTTTGCAACCGCGTGCTGCTTCACCTGACCATCGATCACTCGAAGCGTAAGCAACGTATATCCGCGAGCAGCATACAAAACGTCGCCCAACCACGCTAGCGCGTGCATACCCGAGAACGATGCAATCAACTTCAGTCGATCGTCTAAAGGATTATCAGGCATTTCGGAGCGAAATTAATTTTCAGTCTTCAGCGCAATATAGGGACCGATGGCGAGCACATCCATCCGCGTGCGCTGAAAGCAATTGATTGCCTGCGCGGGTTCGCAAACAATCGGCTCATTTTCGTTAAAGCTCGTATTAAGGATGACTGGGATACCGGTCTTGCGATCAAACGCCTGGATCAGATCATAGTAAAGTGGATTTTCCTCGCGACTTACGGTTTGCAGCCTGCCGGTATTGTCCACATGATTCACAGCGCATAACTGCTCGCGCTTCTCCGGACGAATCTTATATACATGCAACATGAACGGCGATGGATGATCGTTTTCAAAATATTCATTCTGACGTTCAACCAAAATCGACGGCGCAAACGGGCGAAACCATTCCCGCCGTTTGATGCGCGAATTCAAGATGTCTTTCATATCGGGCAAGCCAGGATGCGCAAGTATTGACCGATTTCCCAGAGCGCGCGGTCCCCATTCTGTGCGGCCTTGAAACCACCCGACCACATTGCCGCTTGCAATATGCGCCGCGACTTCTTCGAGAAGTGGACTACGCTCCAACTTGCGATATCGTATGCCGGCAGCTTTCAAATCGGCATCAATGCGTTGATCGGAAAACTCCGGCCCCAAATAAGAATCTCGCAATTCAAGGCGCTGTTTTTGTTTGAGTATCGAATTTTGCGCATACAGTGCTGCGCCTATCGCAAGGCCTTCGTCTCCTGCGGCAGGCTGAATCCATGTTCGCCGAAAAGGAGTCGCGTCGAATAGTTTTCCGTTGGCAACACTGTTTAAGGCGCAACCTCCGGCTAAAACCACTTCATCGCACGGAACGCGACGATGCAAATCGTTCAGTAGATAAAAAAAGACCTCCTCAAAGCGCTGCTGCATCGCAAAAGCCAGATCCATGTCACGTTGAGTGATTTCCGCGTCCGGCGATCGCGGTGCGCCAAATATGTCAGACATCTTTTTCGAAAAGTGCGGAGCAAGCCGAACCGTGCCGTCTTCTCTAATCTGCATTCCCTGATTGCTGCCGAGGGGCTTGAAATAAGCCAGATTAAGCTCGTAGCGCCCATCTTTGAAATGAATAATTTCGTTGGCCTGATCGCGATAAGTGTCTTTTCCATACGGCGCGAGCCCCATAACCTTGCCTTCGTCCCCATATTCTTTGTAGCCAATGAACTCGCAAATCATGCTGTAGAAACTGCCGAGGGAATGCGGCAGGAAAACACGATTGAGGACTTCAATCTCTCCGCCTTCGCATTTCGCCATCATTGCGGAAACGAAATCACCCGAACCGTCGTAGCTAAAGCCAGCAGCCTTTTCCCAAGGAGAACAGAAATATGCGCTGGCAATGTGCGCGAGGTGGTGCTCCACATTATGTTGCTGAAATTTCAAACTACCCGGATCGCAATCGAAAGCCTGTGCAATCAATGTGCGGAGGTCGCGCATAGCCTCTTTGCGCTGACGCAGTCGAATAAAATTAACAATTTTCGCGGGATTGGCCGCCGCATATTTAAATTTCTTGGCGAGGTTTGCGGATCCGTCCTGCCCGATCGCAACATGTTCGATATCGGCGATTC
This sequence comes from Terriglobia bacterium, assembly GCA_963716165.1. Taxonomy (GTDB): domain Bacteria; phylum Acidobacteriota; class Terriglobia; order Terriglobales; family Acidobacteriaceae; genus JAJPHW01. Next base: position 104,962 of record OY970291.1, read on the forward strand.
TGGCGCCAACTGCGTCCAGGCAGGCTTTTATTGCAAGCTCCGGAAAACCTGCAAAGTGTTTGATCCTGTTCAGCCGTTCCTCAGCGATAGCAAACACGACACGGCCATCCTGCACGATGGCAGCGGACGCGTCGGCATGGAACATGTTGAGGCCGAGAATTAACATGCAGGGGAATAAAGTGAAGCACTGTTGGTGAAAGAAACCGCCACAGCTAATTATGTTGCGACTGTCGCAACTCGTAGATCTTTGCCTTGACGTTCGAACATTTGCATCGCTTGAAAGGCACAGTAGATCAGACCAGGAGTTCCGTCCAGAAATCCCAGCCGCAAAAAATAACGATAGACGAAAAGACCGATTGACAAACCTGGGAGTCTAAAAAGCGACTTGCGTAACCATCGGCGGCGCTGCGCTTGGTTCCCTAACAGCGACGGAGGCAATTCGCCCGATTCGTTTCCGCGCAACCAAACCGCTGCATCCCAATTCGAATATTGATTATGTTTGCCGATATAGCGATCCAACGACTCGACATTATTGTGGATGACCGGATTTTTGAGAGTTGCCGTGCTACCGTCGACAACGACATGCTCATGCACTTCCATGTCGCACATCGTTTCATCCTGATCTTTCAGGCGGCATTCAAAATGTCCTTTGCCCTTCCGAAAGAGCGCTAGCTTTTGAAATTCAGCGCCACAGTGTCGCAATCGTCGCCCTAGGAAGAACATTTGTATTCTGACGTAATATCCATCAACGTCAGGGGTTTGTATTCGCGTTCGAATTTCTTTGGAGAGTTCCGAAGTCAATGCCTCATCCGCATCAAGCAACAACACCCAGTCGTAAGCGAGAGGCAATGAATCGATTGCCCATTGCCGCTTCTTGGGCCATCCACCGGGGTACTTAAATTGCACCACCTTGGCTCCGCACGCCTTCGCAATTTCCACCGTTGCATCAGTACTTCCTGAATCAACAATGAAAACCTCTCCAACTCCGAGAAGAGAGTCGAGGCATAGCCGAAGATTTCGTTCTTCATTTCGGACCGCAACAATCACGCTGATCGGCAATGCGATGTTACTCGGATTTCTCTTTCCAGACTCGGTGCCTTCGAGGATTGCTGTTACGAAATTCATGTTCCCTGCCGCCATATTACCGTGAAATCGCCGCTCCCGGACACGCGGTACATCAAGCGCTAACGCTCGCACGAACATACCAATACCGCTAAAGCCGCGCTGGTAAATCCACATCTCGCTCGGGCAAAAATGTGGATATACTCGTAGGGCAAACCTAATCGTTGCTTTAGGAGGATGACATGTCTGCAAAAATTCCCGACAAGTATCGTGATCTCTTTACTAAGAGGGCGTTCGCCAGCCTGGGCACGATCATGCCCGATGGCCGCCCGCAAGTCACTCCCGTTTGGTGCGATGTAGAAGGCGACCGTGTGCTTATTAACTCCGCCAAGGGCCGCCAGAAAGATAAAAATGTCCGTCGCGATCCTCGCGTATCGCTGGCAATCATCGATCCCGACAATCCTTACCGTTATTTAGAGATCCGCGGAAGCGTAGTTGAAATTACCGAACAGGGTGCCAATGAGCACATCGACAAAATGGCGAAAAAGTACCTGGACGCCGATAAGTACCCTTACGGACAGCCCGGCGAAGTGCGTGTGATTTACAAGATCCAGCCTGAACACGTCAATGTGATGGGCTAAAACGTCGGCATGCCTCTGGTTGAAACTAAGCACGAAGTCAGGAACACGCGCGGTTCGCTCGATACATCTTGGATCCGCGCGCAGTTCCCTTCATTGTCCCAAACTGTCAACGGACAGCCTGCCGTTTTTCTGGACGGCCCCGGCGGCACTCAGGTTCCGCAGCGAGTGATCGACGCGATCTCCGGATATTTGGCTGGCAACAATGCCAATACTTGTGGAGCATTCGCTACCAGCCGCCGAAGCGATGCGATGATCGCAGGCGCTCGGGCAGCGATGGCGGATTTCCTGAATTGCAGCTCAGATGAGATCGTCTTCGGTGCTAACATGACTGCGCTCACTTACGCCATGAGCCGGGCGATTGCTCGTGAACTTAAAGCAGGCGACGAAATCGTGCTCACACGGCTTGATCATGACGCCAACTTCTCTCCATGGAACGCTCTCGAAGAGTTGGGCGTCGTAATTAAGATCGTCGAATTTCGCGAAGACGACTGCACGCTCGATATGGACGACTTCACCGCAAAGATTACCGATCGCACGAAACTCATCGCGGTCGGGCTGGCGTCGAATGCGGTAGGAACAATCCATCCCGTTCGCAAGATCGTGGAGATGGGTCATCAGGTCGGAGCACTGGTCTACGTGGACGCTGTCCACTATGCACCGCACGGCACAATCGACGTTGAGGAACTCGATTGCGATTTCCTGGTTTGCTCGACTTACAAATTCTTCGGGCCGCACATGGGCGTCCTTTTCGGAAAGCGCGAGCACCTCAAAAACTTTCAGCCCTACAAAGTCCGTGCGAACACCAATGAAATTCCCAGCCGATGGGAGTGGGGCACATTAAATCACGAATGTATTGCCGGGATTGCTGCTTGCGTTGAATATCTCGCCGATCTAGGTCGCCACGCTGAGCCAGCGGCAACATCTCGCCGTGCCGCGCTGCTTGCGGCTTTCGATGCGATCCATCATCACGAACGTGCGCTGATGGAGAAATTGATTCACGGCTTACAAAAACTTCGCGGCCTTAAGCTTTATGGAATTTCCGATCCTGCGCGCTTCGATGAGCGATGCCCAACTTTGGCGGTAAGAATCGCTGGATTCACGCCGCTCCAGTTGGCGACAAGCCTCGGCGATCGCGCATTCTTTACCTGGGATGGAAACTACTACGCCCTGAATCTCACCGAGCACTTTGATGTCGAAAAAGATGGCGGATTCTTACGCATCGGACTTGCGCATTACAACACTGCGGATGAAGTTGATCGATTTCTCGCAGCTTTGCGGGAAATTACAAAGTAACCAAATTACCGCCGTCGTATCTGCTCGACGTTAGTTCCCCGCGCCAGAAGTACGATGTCAGCCAGTCCGATGAACAAGCCGTGTTCCACAATGCCTGGCATGTCTGATAGTTTTCTCGCCAGACTCACGGGATCGCTAATCTGTCCAAAAGCGCAATCCAAAATGTGATGGCCCTCATCGCTGACGAAAACTGATCCATCCGCGCGATGGCGCAGCGTAACTTTCGCGCCCATATCTGAAATTTTCTTGCCTACCAATGCTTCAGCGAAGGGAATGACTTCCACCGGCAGCGGGAATTTTCCTAACACCGATACTTGCTTACTCGAATCGGCAAGAATCACCACTTGCTTCGATGCCGATGCAACAACTTTTTCCCGCAGCAGTGCGCCACCTCCGCCTTTGATCAAGTTCAGTTGCGGATCGAATTCATCCGCTCCATCAATGGTCACATCGATCTGCTGAACTTCCTCGAACGTCGTTAGCGGAATTTTCAAACTGATCGCAATATCTCGCGACGGCGTTGAGGTGGGGATGCCGCGGATATTCAAACCATCACGCACGCGCTCACCCAGAAATTGCAGAGCATATGCCGCAGTCGATCCGGTTCCCAACCCGACAACATTGCCATCGCGGATGAACTCCATACTCGCGCGACCAACGGCTTCTTTTTCGGAATTGGATTTAGGTTCGTTCGACATAGACGGCTACTCTAACGCTTTCGCCAGCAACGCGCCAACTCCAGAAATATTGGGCAACAAATTTTCCGGAACTCCATGCCGGCGTTCCAAATATTTCGGATCGTTATATGTCACCCAGATTTTGCCGTCTTCCGCTCCCCAAATCAGCGCCTTCAGTGGGAGATCGATCGCCAGAGTCGGAGCGACCACCATCAACGGCGTACCCGCTTTCGGGGAACCAAATATTGCCAGCTTCGTTGGACGCATTTCCAGCCCCGCCCGTTCCGCTTCGCCACTATGATCGATCACCGCGAAAAGCTTCAAGCCTTTGGCCACCAATAAATTCTCCAGGCGTGTCAGCGTTTCATCGACCGAATACGGGCTCGGCAACGAAATCAGGCCAGCTTGGTCAAGATGTGATTCATTCACCATAAGTTTCTATTCTGCCGATACCTCTTCCCATTCGCGGCCACAGGTCGAACACTTCCACGAATTTTGCTTCAGCGGGATCGGCACGCCGAGATACGCACTCGTATACGCGATCGGCTTATTCAGATTCTCGTAAGCAATATCGAGAGAGTAGCACTGGGGACAGCGCGGCTGTTCATAACTTGCTTCGTCCAAACCACCTTGGAAATCAATGCTGTCGGGAATCGGCTGGTCAAGCAGGTCCAGAGTCGCACGCTCGTCTTTCGGATAGACCTTCAGCTTGATTCCACCGACAAAATTGGATATGAACCAATCCATGCGAACGATATTGTCATCGGCAAGAAAGCATGGGATCCCAGCAGATTCTATGAATCCCTTGGCCAGCAGCGCTTCCGGCAAATCGCGAAACTGGCGGACAGTCTTGAGTTCCTGCATCGAGAGCACATCACGTGGTTCGTTACTGACTGCCGACTCCGGGTGAGAAAAATGAAGCTCGCGGCGATTAAGTTCGGCGTCAAGACACTGCCGCGCTGGTTCCGTCAACGTGTGCGCCCGCTCGTCGAGCTGGTCCAGTTCTCCATCCGTCATGGACGCATAAAGCTGCGCCAGTCGCTCGCGCTCGCGTTCTGGATCGAGAAAAGTCATTCTGCAAAATAATACTGCAAAAGCAAACGGCCCACGTTTTTTGAGGACATGGGCCGTTCGGTGGTCTGGTTGAAATTGACCAAGAGGTGGTCACTCTATGTGGCCTCTCCGGCACAATCCGGGTCCCAGCGCGACCTATCGCCGGGCGGATTGAACCGTACACTCCGGTTCGTGCTGTGAATGGTTGGCCTCGCGTCGCAACCTGCGTCCGCAAGGACCTTAGAGCAACCGCCCTAAGTCTCAGCCACCTCACCTGGTCTAGGAATGCTACAACTACCTGAATCGGAACTTGTCATTCGACCACCTCCTTACCGGTGTAAACCCAGATTAGTACGAAGAGGCGAAGAATTGCAAGAGCGAAAATTTCAAAAAATAGAACGTGAGGGTTCCCCATGTTTTGCGTCCATTACAAACGTGGGACCAATGCGCTTTTCTATCGATGTCGCTGTGTGCACTGCTTGGGTTCTTGGCTGGCGCAGCAGTTTACCGCATTGTTTGGATGCTTCGCGGACAAGAGTCTCCGCCCTACGCATTTCGCGGCCGAGAGGCCCGCGCCACACAAGCAATTTTCGGTGCCAACGCAGCTTGTGGAACATCTCATTTTTGTTCATCGATTAAGTCAATGTTAGACTCCACGTTTATCATTCGAAATAATGGGAGCTGCTAATTGAAAGATAAAGCTGAATCACGCGAAGAACGGTTGGGGCGTCTACGGGCTTGGGCCCATCAACCGTATCGAACGATTGAAGTCACCGCTCCAGCAAAAGTTCAAAAGGCAGGGCAGTCTGGTATTGGGATTACGAAAATTCCGGCTCGTGGATTTGGACTAGAGGACCTGTTGCCTGGGAAGCCCGGCGCGGCAACGACGTTTAACACGGCATGTGACGCACCGGCTGGAACTACCGTATCCGAAGGCGGAGGACCATTTCTCAACCAGCCACAAGTGATTTGCGCTTTTTGGGGCTCTATCTGGAACACTGCGATCAGTCCAGGCGTCGGGGACGTTTATGCGGCGCTGACGTCGCTTTCGACTCCGGTCACCAACCAATACGGCTCATATAGCTATTTCGACGGTCTCGGTTCCGGATGGGGATTCGATCTGGCACTGCCTCCGATTGTGATAACCAGCTCCACCGTCACGATCCCGGTAACGTTTGCACCCTCCGATATAGAAAACGCCGCGCGTGCGATTACGAACTCTTTAGACCCGAAAATATCGTGGGACCTAATCGTGATTTTCCTGCCGCCGGGCTACAGTACGCCTGGAGCTAACGGAGCGCACTCCTTTTATCATGACGCCGGAGTTCCCTCGGTCGAATACGCCTGGATTGATTATGCCGCTCAACTTTCCGGTATCACCTTCGTCTTTTCCCATGAGATGGTCGAAGCTATGACTGACCCTCATGGCGATGGGATGCAGGTGAATCCAAGAAATCCGACGAGCTGGAACGAGCTTTGCGACGTTTGTTGCTCATCCGGCGTGTATAACGGTGTCACTGTGTCTTCTTACTTCTCGCAGGCTGTAGGGGCTTGCATGCTTCCGTCTCCGCCCGTTGCCAGTCTGCCCCAAGCTGATTATTTGATTGACTCGGTCCGTAAAGTCCGCGAAAGGTCGTCGGGAGCCCACCCAGGGCAGGAGTTCATTCAATCGGTTAGCGGTCCCGGAAACGGAAGTGGCCGCTGGTCGATGGCTGAAGCGGATGTAGTGAATCTCATCACATCAAAGCAAGCCACGTTCTACACACTTGTCGATGGTTTGAGGGCAAACGTCGCTGTCGAGCGTTGGTACCTTAAGACCGTCGCCGATGGATTCATCCCAAACAACCTCGACGCGCTACCCGAGTATTGAGAGACGGACGGGTAACGGGTGGCCCTCGATAAGAGCGAAGGTACTGTCAAGGACAAAGATATCCTGTGCGGTGCCGAAGCACTGCGTTGTTAGCCAGAGAGGTTGAGGACCAAGACTCTGGAAATCTCACGCTGAATCACTCACCGGCGGAAATCGTTCCACCAACCATCGATACGGCCTGAACTGCGACCATGATTCTTCTATGCGAACATCCCGCCCCGTGCGGGATGCGAGAGCGCCCAATCAATCTTGCGGTCTAGTTTTCACTGACCAGGGCCACCCGCGGGCTGCTCTCGATGCGAACGATCTCTGGATATCCCGTGTTGGTGCGTAGCATCCAGTAGAGTCGTACCGCTAATCTCCGTGCCGCCGCCACCTTGGCCACGCCTTTGGCCATGTGATGGCAACGATGCAAATACTGTTTCTTCATTCCAGGATCGAAACGCACCGCAATCTGTGCCGCTTCCACCAGCAACGATCGCACCAGACAATTGCCTTGCTTGGTGATCGCTCCCAGCTTCTGCCGCCCGCCCGAACTTTCCTCGCGCGGAATCAATCCCAGATAGCTCGCCACTTGTTTTCCCCGGCGAAACCGACTTACATCGCCAATCGTCAACACATAAGCCAGCGCCGTGTTCGGACCCACTCCCGGTTGCGTCATCAACAACCGCGCCTGTGGATGTTCCTCCGCCGCCAACTGCACCGCCTCGTCCAACTTCCCCACCTGCTCGTTCAACATCCCGAGCAGCCCGAGTAAGTCTTCTCGCCGGCACGCCGCCCATGGTTTCATCGGAAGCTCGCGCAACATCTGCTGTCCCGCCTGGCTCCACAGCTTATGTTTACGCTGCACTCCCTTATTCATGGAAAGGTGTTGCAGTTCATTTTTTACCCGGCTGCGAATCTCCACCAGTTTGTGCCGATGCAAAACCAACTGCCGCAGATCCCGTTGCTCGCGGTCCGGAGTCCACAACTTCGGAAACCGTCCTTCCACCACCAGTTTCAGAATATGGGCCGCGTCCCGCTTGTCCGTCTTTTGCTTACGCACATAGCTGGCCCGGATCTGCGCTGCATCCCCAATCCAGATCTCGTGTCCCATATCCTGCACCAGTTCGATGAACCACTGACTGTTCCCCGTGGCCTCCATGCCGATCAGAACCGGCGCCGCCAGTTGCTGATAAAACACTTTGGCATCGCCCGTGGCATGCACCAGCTTCCGCTCGCCACACTCCCCAGTCTCGCTGTCCAACCACGCAATCTGCTGCCAGCTGGGATGGTAATCACACCCTATAATCATCATGCGAAGGCTCCTTCCTCCCCAGGAGCCTTAGTCCTCAAACCAAGACTACCGGGTCGATCGAGCCTTCGCTCTTATCCAATCAACCTTTACGCTTTTTGTAAAGGTGGGCATTCATGCTGCCGGCGTTTTGAGCTTGATTTCGACTGGTCAGTGCTGATTGAGTTCACGGCGCTCTCTTCCGCCGAGCGTACAAACTCCGATAGCTGCCCCAACGCCACTGCCCCGGGTCTTGCGCGACGCAATAGCGCGTGGGATGTTTAAACATCCAAGGAAGGCTAAAGCCCTGAGGAGATCGAAAGCTGTGACGTTCCGAACTAGCTCTTCCCACCTTTACAAAGACCGTAAACGTGGGCCACCCTGCCAACGCCCCGCACGTCTAATGCCTTAGAATTTCTTTTTGCATCTCACCACTATGAGCAAAGTCAAAGTCGCTGCATTTTCTATTTCGCTGGATGGCTTCGGTGCGGGGCCGCGGCAGGACATCGACAATCCCCTCGGAGTCCGCGGACCCGAACTGCACAACTGGTTGTTCGGAACTGATGTCTTCAAGAAAATGCATGGCCAAGACATAGAAGAGAAGACCGGTGGCACACACGGGACAGACAACAAGGTTGCCGCGCAGGCATTCGAAAATATCGGCGCATGGATATTGGGGCGCAACATGTGGGCCGGTGCGCGGGCCGTGGGGAGACAACTCATGGAAGGGATGGTGGGGCGACGATCCTCCGAACCACATGCCGGTGTTTGTGCTGACACATCACGCGCGCGAGCCGCTCGTCATGGAAGGCGGCACGACGTTTTACTTCGTCACCGATGGAGTGCACTCCGCGCTCGAAAAAGCTAAAGCCGCTGCCGGCGATAAGGACGTTCGCATTGGTGGAGGCGTTTCCACTATTCGGCAATTGCTGGCCGCTGGATTGATCGACGAAATGCATCTGGCGATGTCACCCGTCCTTCTTGGCCAAGGCGAGCATTTCTTTCATGGGATGAATCTCGACCAGCTCGGCTTTACTTCGATCCGCACCGTCGCAGGAGAAGGCGCAACGCATGTGTTTTTGAAGCCGCGTGACGTTCATCACGCGGTTTTCTTCGCCGGAACTTCTTGCGGTTTATAGTTTCCCGGAACCGTGCGCGACGCAATCGCGAGCCTGTTCCATGCATTTATAGATGCCACGGCCAACGTGAGGTCTGCCAATTCCTTCTCTGTGAAATGCGGCTTGACCTCTTCGTATACAGAATCCGGAACATGACCATCCCTGATCAGCGTTACCGCTTCGGTCCATGCCAAGGCAGCGCGTTCGCGGTCTGTATAAATCTGATTTTCGCGCCACGCATCGAGGGAATAGAGTCGTTGCTCGCTTTCTCCAAGCGCACGCGCATCTTTCCAGTGCATATCAATGCAGTAAGCGCATCCGTTGATTTGCGAGGCCCGCAATTTTACGAGGTGTAGAAGTGGCGTTTCGAGTCCGGATTGGTAAAGATAAGTTTCCAGTCCCAGCATGGCGGCATAAATGCCGGGAGCAACCTTCAGAGCTTCGAATCGTGAATGCATACAGTCTCCTTGAATCTATGTGATCTGGTAATTTTGATTCGGAGATTCCAGATGTGGATGCAAGCTTTTTGCGACGCCCCTAAATCTTCGCCAGGATGAGCGTCATCAGGTCTTCATCTATAATATGGATCGCCGATTTTCAGAGCTTGTGGTTCGCAGCCATACACTCGAAATCCGAAAGCCAGATAGAGTTTTTTTGCTGCGGATTGTCCACTCGCCACCGCTAGCATGACTTGCTCCAAGCCAGTCATCGTTCGAACTCGGCAGAGGAGTTTTGTCAATAGCGCTCGTCCTACTCCTTTTCCGCGATGCGGCCGCTTGACGTAAAATCCCCAAACGGTGCCTTTGTGCCGTGTTTTCTCGTCGGGTGAGCGGACGAATCCCATCATGCCGACGAGTTCGCCGTCCACAAATGCTCCGAGGGCAAAGTTATCGCCGGTGCCGGGATCGAGCCGTGTCGCCGTGAAGAATTCCGGAGTCATCGTCCGGTGCTTGCTGGCGGCTGACGAGAAGGCTTGAGGCTCGGTTTCGAGCGCGTCGAGACGTAAATCCCAGACAATTTGCGCGTCCGACTGGGCGAGAGTGCGAATCTCCATGGTTCGTAGAATTTTATCGTAAGGGTAGGGCGGAAGGTGCTGCGCATGGAGCGTGCCATCGCGTAAGCCCCATTACTTCAATTACCTACGTAATCACTTCTGATGTGACCCAAGTTGATTACCTACTTAAGCGCAGATAGGCTTGTGATAATGTTTGATGTATCCCATACTCCATTCGGTTTAGCCGGATTTTAAGGCGAATTCGTGTCTCCTAATAATAGGTCGGAGATCCAAATTGCGTGGAAGACGATCACGTATCGCAGCGTTGCGATGGCGCTGATCATTGGCGTCGCCGTATTGGTGATTGCCATGCATTTCGCGTTTCCGCAATTTACCGACAATGGATTGAAAGCGGCGGATCACTTCACGACTGGGATGCTGGAAAGAATTGCCGGAGCAGCTGGAGTGCAGGCGAAAGTCGGCGCGGGAGCGTCGCAGCAGGCGCACATCACGGCGCTCGATGGAACCGTCCGCGTGAAGAAAGCGTCGAGCAATAGCTGGGTGAATGCGGACTACAACATCCCGCTGGAGAAAGGCGATGTGGTGCAGACCGGCTCCGAGGGTATGGCGAAAATTGTATTCAACGACGGCACCAACTATACGGTGAAGCAGGATTCGTTGATTGTGATCGAAGAGAGCTCTGCGAACGAGCAGCAGCAGACGAATGTATCCGTCGCGGTGAGCACGGGTACAGTGGATTTGACGACCGCAACATTTTCGCAAGGCTCGACTTCACAAGTTACAGTGGGCGGCGCGGTGGCGACGTTTGCTCCGGAGAGCGCGGCGCGGGTTAGCAATGATCCGAAGAGCGATCAGCACGAGATTCTGCTGAAAAAAGGTTCCGGTGAAGTCGCTCGCAACGGAGAGACGGTTCGCCTGGCGGATTGGGAGCAAGTCAGTTTTCAAACGCAATCCCCGCACATGGCGCAGGCGAAAGAGATTGGACCTCCGACGCCAATTTCTCCGGCGAACATGATGCCGATTTTTGTGACGCCGGAATCGAAGTCCATTGGATTCTCATGGACGCCGATGGCGAATGCGGTGAGCTACCGCTTGCAGCTTTCGCGTAATCCTTATTTTTCGTCGACGATTGTCGATCGCAAAGTGGCAACTGCCGACGTTAGTGTTTCCGGGTTGAACGAAGGCGCATATTACTGGATGGTGCAATCGTTCGACGGGCAGGGTAAGACTTCCGTAGAGAGCGAAAAAAATCGCTTCACGATTATTCCCAAGTCAGCCAGTGATAGCGTCAACATCGGATTAGATATTGATCCGCTGATTCAGCATGGACGAGTGTTGGAATTAACAGGTAAGACTGAAGAGGGTGCGCGCGTAATGGTAAACGGCCGCGAAGTTCCCATGATTAATAATGATGGGACGTTCCATTACTTTACGCCGCCGATGCCGCCGGGCGAGAGCGTGGTAACGATTACCGCGCAGAACGCCAAAGGCGGAGTCAATACTTTGCAGAGAAAAGTTGTAATTCAGTAGACGGAATTAGTTCTAAAAATTTAGAGAAAGAACTCATTCGAAGGAAAATTGCGTATGTCATCGAACGGATTTCACGGTAATGGTTCACGGATGCACAATCTGCGGTCGCTGTTCAGCGTATTCTCCAGCGATCTCGCGATTGATTTAGGCACGGCTAACACGCTGGTGTATGCGCGCGGCAAAGGCATTGTCGTGAACGAGCCTTCCATCGTGGCTATTAATAAGGTTACGGGCGAAGTCGAGGCAGTCGGCAAGGAAGCGAAAGAAATGTTGGGGCGCACGCCGGGCAATATTGTCGCCATCAAGCCGATGAAGGATGGCGTCATTGCCGACTTCAAAGTGACCGAAAAAATGCTGAATTACTTTATTCAGAAAGCGCACAACCGCAAGATGCTGGTGCATCCGCGAATCGTGATTGGCGTCCCTTCGGAAATTACGCAAGTTGAAAAGCGCGCAGTTATGGATTCTGCCTATCGCGCGAAAGCCAGCGAAGTGTATCTCGTCGAACAGGCGATGGTGGCTGCGATCGGCGCGGGCTTGCCAATTACCGAGCCCAGCGGCAACATGGTCGTCGACATCGGCGGCGGGACAACCGATATCGCTGTGATCTCTTTGAGCGGCATCGTGTATTCGCGTTCCGTGCGGATGGCTGGCAATCAGATGGATGAAGCCATCATGAATTATTTGAAGCGGAAATATAACCTGCTGATCGGCGAACGTACCGGCGAACAAATCAAGATTGAAATTGGTTCGGCCTATCCGCTGGACAAGCCGCTCACCATGGAAATTAAAGGCCGCAATCTGATCGAAGGCGTCCCGAAAACGATTACGGTTGATGACAGTGAAATCCGCGAGTCGTTGAGCGAATGTGTTTCGACGATCATGAACGCTGTACGCGTCGCGCTGGAACGGACTCCGCCGGAACTTTCGGCGGACATCAGCGACCGCGGCATCGTGCTGACCGGCGGCGGCGCGCTTCTCAAGAATCTGGACAAGCGCATTCGTGAAGAAACCGGCTTGCCGGTTTCCATTGCGGACGATCCGCTATGCAGCGTCGTACTCGGAACAGGCAAGATGTTAAGTGATTTCAAGCTGCTGAGAAAGATCTCAATCGAGTAATTCGTTTTCATTTTCATTAGTTCGGGTTTCGAGTTTCTCGACGTTTAGAATATGGCCGAGACTTGAAACTCGAACTTTATTCTGAGAAGTAACCTGACCGCATGGAAAACATTATCAATCGATATCGCAACGTCACCATTCTGGTGGTGATTTTGTTTGGCCAGGTCCTTGGACTCGCCATCCAGGTCAAGCGTTCGAGCGATGAGTCGTCCACTCGATTGATTCGCATTTGGGCGGTGGGCGCGGTCACTCCGCTGGAAAAAGGAATCGTGTGGTTTCAATCGGGCACGTCGAATCTGTGGCACAGCTATCTTTATCTGCGCGGAGTGCGCCAGGAAAATCGCGATCTGAAACATCAGGTCGAAGATTTGCGGCTCGAGCAAGTACGTCTTAAAGAAGATGCAGAGCAAGCTCGGCGACTGCAATCTCTGCTGGGATTCAAAGAACAATTTGTAGCCCGCACGATGGCGGCGCAAGTGATCGGACTCAGCGGAAGCGGACAGTCAAAGTCTTTCTTCATTGATAAAGGTTCGGAGGCTGGCATCGCGCGTGATATGGCTGTCATCACCGCGGATGGCGTCGTCGGCAAAGTTCTGGTTGTGTATCGCGGCACGTCGCAAGTGCTGATGATCAACGATCAAAGCAGCGGAGTAGGTGCGATTCTCGAGAGTTCGCGGCTGCAAGGGGTGTTGCGAGGAACTCCAGCCGGAACCGTTGCGCTGGATCGAGTGATGAATGATGAGCAGGTCCAGCCCGGCGAAAAGGTGTTAACCAGCGGCGGAGACCAAATTTTCCCCAAAGGTTTGCTCGTAGGCACAGTTGGCAAAGTAGGACATGGCAACGACTTTTTTCTGAACATCCAGATAAAGCCGGCAGCGGACCTGAGCAAACTTGAAGAAGTTTTAGTAATCACGAAGCAGGAAAATCGCGAGCCGGAAGTTGCCGACGCGGGCTCTTCGCGTGCCGTCGATATTCTGGAAGGGCGTCTGCCATCGGTTCCGGAAAAGCCGACAGCACCGACCGAGACGACAGGAAAGCCTGCAACACCAGGAACAACGCCACCGACGGCATCAGCGCCGAAAGATTTGACTAAACAGAAGCCGACCGCACCGCATGCCGCTATTCCTGTGCCCGCTAACACTCCGGGTGATACGACTCCGCCCACGCCTGGAGAGCAGCCGCAATAGCGTGCCCATAACTTACACATCCAAGGAGCAGATTGAAGTCTACCGGTTCGGTATTCCGGTTACGATTATTGCTCCACTGATCGCACTTTTTCTTCAAGCATTTTTGCCGCTGCGATTTCCGTGGTTTGCATATTTGGATCTGCCGCTGTTGATGGTTATCTTTTTTGCGGTCGCTCGCCGCAATCCTGTGACTGGATTGTTGACCGGCGCGATCATCGGCATCCTACAGGATTCGCTGACGCATCATCCACTAGGGCTCTTCGGAATCGCGAACACCGTCGTGGGATACGGAGCATCCTCACTGGGCGTCAAGCTCGACGTTGAGAATGCCGGTTCACGTTTTCTGGTGACGGTATTCTTCTTCGGAATTCACGAAGTCGTATACTTCGCTGTGGCACGCGGCCTGGTGAGATTGAATTTGCAGTGGAGCATGCCGCATGAAATCGCGTCCGCCGTCGTCAACGGAATCATGGCCGTCCTCCTGTTCCACCTTCTCGACAGATTCAAGCAGAGAACGTAGCGGTATCAGCCGTTCTATCGCCGCTTCAAGGCTTCCAGTTCGTCTAATGTACGTGGCCAATCGGACTTTAGGAGTCGGGACAAACTACGGTCCGCCAATACCTTTCCTCCCGTCTGGCATTTGGCGCAATAATTTGTTTCGTTGTCTGCGTACCGGATACGCTGAATTTTCTCTCCGCATCGTGGACACGGCTCTCCGTAGCGACCATGTACCGCCATGTCTTTGCGGAAGGCAGTGACCTTTTCAGGAAACGCCACATCGGCCTCCGCTTGTAACCGGCCCACCCAAAGCCGCATGACTTCAACCGTAGCTGCAAATAGTCGTTTCCATTCTTCCGGTTGCAACTTGTGAGTGAGCGTGATGGGAGAGAGCTTTGCAGCATGCAAAATCTCATCTGAATAAGCATTGCCAATCCCACTAACGATGCGTGGATCGGTGAGTGCTCGCTTGAGCGTACGATTCTCAGCGGTAAGTGCGGCACGGAACGAATCGAGGTTACTTCCAAAGATTTCCAGACCGCCAGGATCAATCGATCGCAAGCTCTCTTCGCCGCTGAAAACATATAGCGAGGCACGGCGCTTTGTACCAGCCTCCGTCAGCACTAACGATCCATCGGGAAAATCGAACGCTGCCAGATTGTTGCGTCCGCCGAGCTTGGCTTCTGGCGGACGCCAATGCAGCCGTCCGGCAATCATCAAGTGAAGGACAAGCCACAGATCATTATCTAAGCCGATCGCAATCCGCTTCCCGATGCGCCGCAGTTCACGAACAACTTGTCCCTCGGCGCTCGCGATAGGAGGCTGTACAGTTCGAAGCAGAAAAGCGCTCGCCAGACGCACACCAACCAGAGGCTGACCCACAATGCGTGGTTCCAGCGCATGAATATATGCAGCTATATCTGGAAGCTCTGGCATAGAGTGTCGCTACTATATTCGATGAAAATTGTGAATTAGAGAAGCGCACAATGATAGCGGGTATTGGAAAGTGGGGCGTGAAGTAGAGTTCCAACATCGCTCACCGTGGAAATATTAAGGCCAGCTCTTGATCCCCATGTAAAACAATGCGAGTGCACAACAAATGAACCAAAGACGACCAAACCACTTTGGTATCGGATTCTTGGTGGCTAGTCGACCGACTCCACCGCCATAAAAGTTGTGACCCGTCGCACCGAGATACGCGCCAATCGCAGCCATCGCGAAGCACAAAATTGATCCAAGATACTTCATCTATTCTCCTACGCTGGCTCGTGGCTCATTGAAGCCGAAGTGCGGGGCTGGTGGCCCATTCAAATCCTGGATACGATAGTCAAGAACTCGGACCCACCTCAACACTCGCTATATGCTTAAAGCGCAAGAGATAAGCAGGCTGCTTATCTAATTTTTCGTACTTATCTTGTCGATTAGTGGAAACGAGATCGAATATTATCTCTTCCTCTTGTTCCGCAACCAGGAGAATTTTCGCAACGAGAACTTCTCCATCGATGCAATCGATTCTTACGAGCCGATCGATACGACTCGTCAACACATCCAAATCATTTTTAGTCATTTTAAAAAACGTACATGAAATTACTACCAGCACTTCGCGACTTAGTCGAGAAGCTTCCCGCACCCCGGCCGGATTCAAACCTAACGGGCCTCGCCATCGTTCAATTTGCGATCTAAAAAGCTCATCAGATAGTACAAGGCCAGCGCCTCGAACATAATTATCGGTACCCACACCGATAACCCGACTCTTTCGACATTACGTAGGAGCATGCCGAAAACAAACCATGTCATCGCCAGATGTACGACAGCGCACGTCGCGAAAGATGTCCAGAAAGAGGTTCGATTCCATCTCGATTCAAAAACACCCGCGAGGCACCAGAAAGGGACTAGTGTTCCTACTGTGGCTGCGTCCCACTTTTGGGGCACATTTAGATAATAGAGAACGACACCCGCAATGCCGGCGACAATGCACATCGCTATCGAGCTACGGCGGCTCATCACAAATTGATCTCGCTTTAACAACCCGCAACCTCTTAATTTTCCGCAGCCCACAACTCGATCTCGCGAGTTCAATAATACCCAGATTATCGCTAATCTACGGAACGAACCTGGGCAGCGGGCGTAAAAAAGCGTTGTCTTTGCCCCATCTTCCACTCTTCTCCCGGTGCGATTAGAATCAGAGGATGGTTACTACCCAGTCTCGCGAAATTGCCGCTTCGAGGCGTCTGGACAATGTCCGCTACGCGATCCGTGATTTGGCCTGCTTTGCCGATGAAGTCGTACGCCAGGGTCACAAAGTCCTGCCGCTCAATGTCGGCGACCCCATAGCGTTCGATTTCGAAACGCCCGCGCATTTGATTGAAGTCGTTTATAAGGCCATGCGCGACGGCAAGAATGGATACTCTCCTTCCTCGGGCATCAAACCGGCGCTGGAAGCCATTCGGCGCGAAGCCGAAGACAAAAAAGGCATTCGCAATATTCAGGATGTGTTCATCACCACAGGAGTGAGTGAGACCGTGGATGTGTGCCTGACCGCACTGTTGAATCCGGGCGAGAATGTGTTGACGCCGTGTCCGGATTATCCGCTCTATTCCGCGGTGCTGGCGAAGATTGGCGCTCCCATTAATTCCTATTATCTGAATGAAGAAGACGGCTGGCAGCCCGATCTCGAAGACATTAAGCGAAAGATCAATCCGCAGACGCGCGGAATTGTCTTGATTAATCCGAATAATCCGACGGGCGCGGTGTGTTCTCGGGCAATGCTGGAAAAGATTGCGGACCTGGCGCGTGAACATAATCTTGTCGTTTTTGCGGATGAAATTTACGACAAGCTCATGATCGATGGCGAACCGTGCATTCCGTTCGCTTCGGTCGCTACCGACCTTCCGGTGGTGACGTTTGGCGGGCTTTCGAAAAATTATCTGGCTCCGGGCTGGCGCATCGGTTGGGGTATCGTCTCCGGCGAAGCTGCGGTGGTGGCGCCTTACGTTGAGGGCATCAACCGCTTGCTGCGCGCGCGTCTATGCGCGAACCATCCCGAGCAGTATGCCATCGCTGCGGCGCTGGAAGGGTCTCATGATCATCTGATCGAGGTGCGGCGTAAGCTGCGATCGAGGCGTGATCTGACCGTGCAATGGGCGGAGAAAACTCCGAGGGTAAGTTGTGTGCCCCCGCTTGGCGCGTTTTATGCGTTTCCGCGGATCGAAATCCCCGAGCCTGATGAAGTTTTCGTGCGCGAGCTGATTCTGCAAAAGCATGTGATGGTCGTACACGGATCTGGTTTCGGCCAGAAGCCGGGGACCCAGCATTTCCGCATCGTGTTTCTTCCCGATGAAGCCACATTGACCAAAGCGTACGACGCCATCGGATCGCTGTTGAACGAAAGATACAGCTAGGCCAATCAGGCGTGGATCGCATTTCTTCAAACTCCGCGCCGCTTTCGTGTTCCACCAAGCAGGCGCTGTCCCTCGCGAATGAGCAGTTGACCGCTGCGCAGAAGATTTCTCCGCGACTCGATGCTGAAACGCTCCTGATGTTTACGCTGGCGTGCGATCGCGCATATCTTTACGCGCATCCTGAGCGAATGCTAACCGCGGAAGAACAAGCGCGTTTTGATCATGCAATCGCAGAGCGACTTCGCGGAATGCCCACGCAATACATCACCGGACATCAGGAATTCTGGGGAATGGATTTCATCGTGAATCCATCGGTGTTGATTCCTCGTCCAGAAACCGAGCATTTGATCGAGGCGGCGTTGCCGCTGGCGAGAGCGTTACAAAATCCGCGAATTGTGGATGTTGGCACGGGATCTGGATGCATCGCGCTGGCACTGGCTAAAGAATTACCGGACGCAGAGATATTCGCAGTCGATATTTCCGCGGCTGCCCTCGATGTCGCGCGGGCAAATGCTGAGCACCATCGTCTCAGTGAACGAGTTCAGTTTCAGCAATCCGACTTATTGGAAGGGTTTGCGGCGAGCAGCCTAGATCTTGTCGTTTCCAATCCGCCGTACGTTGGCAAGGAAGAAGAAGACGTGGTGCAACTGGAAGTCCGTGAGTTCGAGCCACGGAATGCGGTCTTCGCCGGGCCGAAAGGAACAGAAGTAATTGCGAAGCTTGTTCCTCAAGCTCAAAAGGTTTTGAAGCCTGGAGGATGGCTACTAACAGAAATCAGCGGAACCATAGCGTCGGCAGTCGTCCACTTATTGCGGGATTGGGAGAACGTAGAAGTGATTAACGACCTACAGAAGATTCCGCGTGTGGTGATTGCGAAAAGGCCTTAGCAGATTATCGAACCAGCCATTCGGTCAGCTGATGGACGCGCACCAGCATCTGGCTGTAGACGATTGCGATCCCCGCCAACAGTACGATCGAAGACGATACGACATAGAAACGTACGGTGCCGGATTGCGTGGCTTCCGGCTCAGACCAATCGCACAATCGCTCGACCCGCGTGGTCAAAGCGGTAGAACTATGGAGCAGTCCGGTAGTCAGTTCTGCATAACGCACAGGCGCGAGCCGCGAAATTTTGACCAGCGCGGAAGCTAGATCTAACGCATTCTGACGATTTGATATTGCGGCATCGTCCGCCGCGATTTCCGACGCTTCAGACCAGGCGCGTTCTAGAGCAGCCATGCCGGGGAATGAAAGCAGGCGGTAGAGCAGCTTTTTCAAATTGTCGTAAGAGTGAACGTGGGCCATTTCATGGCGCAACGCTCCCTGCAATTCAGCCGCATTCAAGCGGGCGAGAGCACTTTCGGAGATCAATACTTTCTGGTAACGAATTCCCGCAACCGTCAAAGCGGGAGAATTTTCGGCGGTCTGAAAAACGGGTACTCCGGATTCATATCCTTCAGATGGCAGCAGCGAGGCGCTTTCCAGCCATCCCGCAACGCATCGGGCAGTCCGCTTATGTGCGAAGGCAGCGCGAGCGACTCCGACAACTATAAACAAAAGGCAGATTATGCCGAGCAGCAGAGGAGCGGTGCCGACCGACTCTCCGCTATTGCGCGGTTCGAGCAATAAGAATGATGGAAGGGTGACGCCGAATGTGAACACTGCTGCCAAAGAAAAAGGCAGCACTCGAATTGCGAACAATGCGAAGGCCAGTCGCTGCGGGAAATACTTGCGGATAAATTCGGCAGGCAGTTCCCAGATCAACGAGACGAGTAACGATGACGACGAATAGAGCAAAAGAAATATCGCCAACGCTACGCCGAGTCCGCGAGCTTCGAACATTTTAGAGCTCGTCCTCGGCAGCGACCTGCGTGATCGCCAAATTTTTTCCGTTTCGGGCACCATTGCGTAATTCGCGGCGTTTCTTTTCTACGAGTTTTTGCAAATCGTCGAGCAACGCAGCGTCGTGCTCGGTGACGGCTTCAACAAAATAAGAAAGCGGTACGGCACTGTTTTCGATCGATCCTAATAACTGACGGATACTCTCGCTGGCTGCGGCGCGTTCCAACTCCTGCTGAGAGAAGCGTGGAGAATAGCGGAATGCCCGTCCTTCAACCGAGCGATCAAGCAGGCTCTTCTTATAAAGCCGGTCGAGCGTCGTCATGACGGTAGTGTAGGCCAGATCGATGTCGCCGAGATCCAGCAGTTCGCGCACGGTCGCATTGCCGCGCCGCCATAAAGCGCGCAACATTTTCTGCTCGAGCGGCCCGAGTTGCGCTAAAGGTGATTGTTTAAGAAAACGCATCATTGACATTATGAGCCCCAAATCCTAAGCTGCGCGCGATTTTCATGTGGTAGCTACAACTTTCGCGTCGGGCAAGCTTAACTGACCACCGCTCCCAACGGCAAGGAGTGGAAAGACTCCATATAGCTTACTACGCACGCTGGTAGTAGGCGAAGCGGAATCTCTATTCTTTGGAGTCGCGATTCTCCAAAGCTTCCATCGCTAAAATACAGCTGATTAATCGAGTTGATCGGATCAATTTACCCATGAAAACTACTCTCCCTAGCAGCGCCGCCAAGTTCTATGCAAAGTTAGCGCCCTTATTATTGATTGCTCTCCTGCCATGCTTTGCGCAAAATCCGCGAGGAACGATTCGCGGTATGGTGCAGGACACTCGCGGCGGCCGGATCCCGCAAGCTAAAGTGACGGTGCAGGTAACGGGCACAGGCGTGGAGAGCAACGCCGCCAGCGATCCGCATGGAGAATTCCGTATCGACGGACTGCTACCTAGCAGCTACCATGTCGTTGTCAGCGCCAATGGATTCGCGGATGCTACCGCGGACGTGTCCGTTGCCATCAGCACAGTTCGCGATGTGACTGTGACGATGCAGCCTGCCGTCGTTCAAGAGAGCGTCAAGGTGGAAGCGCAACAGTCTTCGGTTACGACCCAACCGATTGATTTGGCGAGCGCCGTACATCAGACAGTGATTTCAGAACACGATCTTGCTACGTTGCCTTTGGCCGCGCGAAGTTTCGCGAACATCGCATACCTCGCGCCAGGCACGGAGCCAGTGGAGCCATCCGATCCGACCAAGGCCAGAATCACAGCGGTATCTACCGGAGGCAGTTCCGGATTGAACAACGAATTGTCGGTGGATGGTGGTGATAACTCCGACGATTTCATCGGCGGTTTCCTCCAGAATTTTTCGGTGGATGCAATTCAGGAATTTGCATTCCGCACTGCACAGTCCGATGCGGACACCGGCGGAACCACCGCAGGGTCGGTCGTCATCACAACCAGGCGTGGAACCAACGATTGGCATGGCGGCGGCGCATTCTACGGAAGAGCAGCTGACTTGAACGCGCGCTTTCCAATTGAGAATCCTGCGCCCAATCCAAAGCAGCCCTTCTCGCGCCAGAATTACGTAGGCACGCTGGGCGGTCCGCTGGTGAAAGACAAGCTTTGGTTCTTCTCATCATTCGAGTATGTGCATGAGGATGCCAGCATCGCGTATAGCCCCGCGAGCGTCACGCAATTCGATGCTCTCTCCACATTGGCTTCGGAAGGCTTGATCCCAGGAGTGACTTCGATTGGAGTGCCGAACAATGTGTCGATCCCGTTCCGTGATTACTTGGGCTCCGTACGGCTCGACTGGCAGCAATCGAAACGCTCGCAATGGCTGTTGCGTTTCTCCGAAGATAGCTATCTCACGCGCAACGCCTTGGTCCAGCAGGCGACGCTTCCTTCCACGGGCTTGACGACACACAATAATTACTTCAACACCGTCATCAGCAACCAATATGCTTTCGATTACGACTGGCTGGGTACGTTTGTATTCGACGCGAGCGAATTGCATCTCACGCAAACGCGAAATCAGACTTTAGGGTTTGCGCTGGCGTTTCCGTTCAGTTCGACGTCGCTTACAGTGTCGGGATTCGAAACTTACGGAGACAATCAATTTGCCACGCCGATTACGTTTTTCCCGTCGTTGCGTAATCAGGAAAAGTATCAATTCCGTTATGATCTGGCCCACGCGTCGGGCCGGCACGACATAAAATTCGGAATCAGTTTTATTCATGAGCCCGTCTTGGGCGGGGCGTTTCCTGGGAATCAGGAAACGCTTTATTCTTTCCCGTCGAATCCGACGGATTACATTGGCAACCCTGCACAGTTCGAGGCTGACCTCGCAGCCGGAGCGAGTACGACTCCCGCCAGCGATGGCAGCTTCTCGCAAAGCATTCAGCGGCTTGCGTTCTATGCCGAAGATTCGTGGCGTGTCACGCCGCGTTTGACGGTGAATTACGGCCTGCGTTATTCGACGACCTTCGGGTTATTTAATGCATCTGGAAGAAGCCAGCTCGATAATCCGGCATATATTACATTGCAGGCGTTAGATATCCCGCTGGAACAACATGCGCCGCACGACGATCACAAGCAATTCGCGCCGCGTCTCGGAATCGCTTATGCTCCGGGCAATGACGGCAAGACAGTCATCCGCGCCGGGTTTGGCATGTTCTATAACGATCTCGCGCAGACCGGGTGGGCATCGGCATTTCAGGCAGTGAATGCGCCACGGTTGCCTTGCACGAATCCGACAACGAATCCCAGTGCGGGATGCATCACGTCCGGCTCGCTGATCGATGGGGATTATAAGACTCCGTATTCAATCCACATCACTGGCGGCGCTCAACACGCGTTTACTCCGGGTTGGGTTGCGAGCGCAGACTATACGCACGAACAAGGCAATCATGGTTATCGCGCATACCCTTATGATCTGAACAGTCTGGGCAATGCGTTTGCGCCAAGCGTAACTGTTTTCAAGTCCGACAACCGTTCGAGCTACAACGCACTAATGTTGCAGCTTCGCGGGCATGCGACCAGCCGCTTTGATCTCGTGGCAAATTACACGCTGTCGAAAGCGAAGACCTGGGGATGCGTGCTGGGCGAGTTATTCGACTACGTCAATGGTGTTTGCAATCCGCTCAACGCCTTCGGACCGGGCGACTATGGCCCGTCGGGAGAAGATGTTACGCACCGCTTTGTTCTGGCTGGGACGCTACATGTTCCGGGCGGAATCGAAGTCACGACGCTGACGCAGGCTGAAAGCGCGCGTCCATTCACGATTACTACCGAGGATGGCAGCGGCCGCATTTCGGTCAATGGGGTTCCCACAAGTCTCGATCAGTTCCGTGGAAAAGCTTACATCCAGGCGGATTTGCGTGTGAGCCGGCCATTCGTGATCCACGATCGCTGGTCGGTGATTCCGTTCGCAGAATTCTTTAATTTATTTAACCGGAACAATCCCGGCGCGAACTATGTGACCAACGCCGCCGTGTTGCCGGTGCCCGCATCGCAGGCGCAATCGGGGAATATCACCGACATCTGCACGAACGCATCGTGCTCGACAACCGCGCCGGTCACGCACCTCAGTCAGTTGGCGATTCCCTCGGGAGGGCTAGGAGATTTCTTCGGGCCGGGAACGACAGTGGGAATTCCGTTCGCCGCGCAGTTGGGAGTGCGAGTCGGTTTCTAGCTACTGCTACTGTTCCCTTGTCGGGGCAGCTCCTGGCGTTGCCAGTGCTTGTTCAAGCAGCTTGAATACTCTGCAAATCCATTTCGGAACCTCAACTGGCTGATAATGCCTATCCAAACGCAATCACCAGCACAGTGGGTGCCAACCGAATGGTCAGCGTCCGGACTAGAAACTGTAGGGTGCTCAATGGAGCACAGCGATATTGAGAGAAATGCCGGTTGATAGCAACTGGCCGTCCCTCCCGTTCAATCCCTACCGCCGCCAATAGAGAGGTTTGGCTCTATCCCTTTTCACACAAGAAGGTTACTATAGGGACGTTTTTTCGCGGAGGCCGAATATGAAGATGATTTGTTGCTTAGCGATTCTTCTATCGAGTTGCGTGTCTTTGGGCCAGACCTACAAGGTCCTGTGGAGTTTTGGCAGTGTCCCCAACGACGGCAGTGGTTCATTTGGAAACCTGATTTTTGATTCCGCGGGAAATCTCTATGGCACCACACAAGGCGGTGGTTTGAACAATGGTGGAACAGTCTTTCAGCTCTCGCCGCGCGGAGATGGTACTTGGGCGGAATCCGTCCTGTACAACTTTTGCAGTGTCATCCAAAACGGCACCTGCTCTGATGGCCAGTGGCCTGAGGCGGGCCTCACTCTTGACGGCAATGGGAACCTTTACGGAACGACCTTTAATGGGGGCAATGGAACCGGACCATGTGCTGGTCCTTGCGGTACTGTGTTTGAGCTTATGCCCGCAAACGGAGTTTGGACGGAAATGGTTCTGTACAGCTTTTGTGACGCGAATAAGTGCCAGGATGGATCGCGACCGACAAGCCAACTCATATTTGATTCCAGAGGAAATTTGTACGGTACCACTAGCGAAGGCGGTACGGGGAAATATCTCGGAGGTACTGTCTTCGAATTATCACCGGGGGCAAATGGTTGGACTCATACCAATCTCTACAATTTTTGCGTCGGCGGCCAGCAAAGAATCTGCCCAGACGGGGATAAACCCGAAGCTGGTGTAACCCTCGATAGGCTTGGAAATCTTTATGGCACGACTTCGGCAGGCGGAACCTCAAAGTCTAAAGGAGCGGGTACGCTATTCGAACTTTCCCCCAGTGTAAACGGTTGGAATCTCACGACACTATTGGCATTCAACCCAACTGATGGACAACTACAGGTCCCCCTAGGAACAGTGAGTTTTGACTTGGAAGGAAATTTGTATAGCACAGCGTCCGCGGGTTCTAGTGGCGTGTTTCGGCTTTTGTCGAAATCGCATCGCCAACAAAATTTCATTTTTGATATTACCGACGGATACGGCCCAACTTCCGGTTTGATCGAAGACCCAAGCGATAGAGCTTTTTTTGGCACGACCGCAGGAGGGGGATCGGAAATGGGTGGAGTTGCGTACCAAATCACAAAATCGGGCCAAGAAACGGTACTCTACAATTTTTGCGAACAATCCCAGTGTATTGATGGCCGGTACCCTTATGCTGGCTTGGTCGAGGATGAATCTGGCAATCTTTATGGGACAGCGACTCAAGGTGGGACAAATGGTGACGGCGTTGTGTTTGAGATTATCCCCTGATTGACGCAAGGGCGATACTTGCATCATTTTTAATGTTCCGCGACCGCATTCGCGGCGCTTACTGCTTAACCGCCGCTGGCTGGATTTCTTCGATGTCCACCCAGTTGGTCGGATATTTTCCGGTGTAGCATGCGGTGCAGTAGGAAGTCTTGTCGCCGTCGGCACACGCCTGTTTCAATCCAGCAATGGATAGATAGGCCAGCGAATCCGCCCCGGTGAACTCACGGATTTCTTCTACGGTCTTGTTGGCTCCAATCAATTCTTTCTTCGACGGCGTATCCACTCCATAAAAGCACGGCGAAATGGTGGGCGGACACGAGATGCGCATGTGGACTTCTTTCGCTCCGGCGTCGCGAATCATGCGCACAATCTTCTTGCTTGTAGTGCCGCGCACAATGGAATCGTCAACCAGCACTACACGCTTGCCTTCGAGCAGACTGCGTACTGGATTGAGCTTCAACTTCACTCCGAAATCGCGCACAGCTTGTTGCGGCTCGATAAAGGTGCGTCCCACATAGTGGTTGCGGATCAAAGCGAAACGGAAGGGGATACCACTCTCGGCGGCATAGCCAATTGCCGCAGTCACCCCAGAATCCGGTACCGGTACAACGATGTCAGCTTCGACTGGAGCTTCGATTGCGAGTTGACGGCCGAGTTGTTCGCGGCTTTCCTGTACCGGCCGACCAAATACAGTGCTATCCGGACGCGAAAAATAGACGTGCTCGAAGATGCAACTTGATTGTGCCAACGCCGTGGAATAGAAGCGGGTCGATATTCCCTCCGGCCCGACAATAATTAATTCCCCGGGCTTTACGTCGCGCTCGTAGGTTGCGCCAATTAAATCGAATGCGCAAGTTTCGGACGCGAAAACAATTGTGTCCTGCTTCATGCCGGAGGTCGCGCGAATCCTGCCCATGGCAAGCGGGCGAAATCCACGTGGATCGCGCGCAGCGAAAATGCGGTCGGGACTGATCATTACCAGCGAGAACGCGCCTTCTACGCGCCGCAAGGCATCCGCCATAGCTTCAGGCAGCGTCTGTTCCTTCGATTGTGCGATCAAATGCACGATCACTTCGGTATCGCTGTTGGTCTGGAATATCGATCCCTGACTTTCCATCCGTGCACGAAGCTCATGCGCGTTCACCAGGTTGCCATTGTGCGCGAGGGCCATCATGCCTTTGTTCGATTGCACCATGATGGGTTGGGCGTTCAGCAGCGCAGAGTCGCCGGCCGTCGAATAGCGAGTGTGTCCGATGGCGAGAGTGCCGCGCATTTTCGCCAGTGTGTCCGGACTGAAAACATCTGCGACCAATCCCATATCTTTGTGCAGACGAAGCATCATGCCATCGGAGGTGACAATGCCGGCGGATTCCTGTCCGCGATGCTGGAGCGCATGCAGACCGAGGTACGCGAGCTTCTCCGCTTCAGGGTTCTGATAGATTGCGACCACCCCGCACTCGTCATGAAACTTGTCGGAAGTTGACATTTAGCTCCTCAGCAGTCTCAACAACCACCTCAACGAAGTCATGCCCCATTATGCTTCGACCAATTGCGAATCAGCTTTAAGAATTCTTTCGATTGCGCCTTCGAACGAATTTCGCAAATCGGAAATCGCGGAAGAAATCACAACCCGGCCGTCTAACATTATTTCCGCGTGATCGGCGACGGTCTCACCTATCTGCGTTACGGCAAGCCCATGTTTAGCGCCTACTGATTTGATTCGATCGAGGTGCATATGGTCGCAAGAGACCACAATACGGCTCGAATCCTCGCCAAACAAGGCACATTCAGCCGGTAAACCTGAAGCCGGCAGAGCCACTTTGAAGCCAATGCTCTTGGCCATGGCCGATTCCGCGAGCGTCACGGCAAGGCCGCCTTCTGAGCAATCATGCGCAGAATCTACTAATTCGCCGCGAATCATCTCGATGATCGCCTTCTGTAGAGCGGCTTCGCGCTCGAGTTCCAGTGCCGGAGGAAATCCCCAAAGCTCGCCAAGAATCTCTTTCGCATATTCCGACGATCCGAATTCGATTTCCGCATCGGTCGCATCACCGGGTTCCGATGCGGTCAGCAATAGAATTACGCGGCCCGTTTCTTTGAAGTCCGGACGAACCGATTTGCTCGCATCCTCAACCAACCCGACAATTCCCATAACCGGAGTCGGATAAATTCCTTCCCCGAGCGTTTCGTTGTATAGGCTGACGTTGCCGCCGGTGATCGGGACATCCAATTCTTCGCAAGCTTTGGTGATGCCATCAACCACCTGCGAAAATTGCCACATGATGTGCGGCTTTTCAGGATTGCCGAAATTCAAACAGTTCGTCGCTCCCACCGCGACGCCACCTGCACAAGCGACATTGCGCGTGGCCTCGGCGACCGCATGCATTGCACCCAATTTCGGATCGAGATAGCACCATCGGCTATTGCCGTCGAGCGCCATCGCCAAGCCGAACTTCGAACCCTTGATGCGGATGACGCCAGCGTCGCCTGCGCCGGGTCCCTGGACTGTGTTCGTCTGAACCATGTGGTCGTATTGCTGCCACACCCAGCGCTTGCTGCAAATGTTGGAGCTCGCCAGCAACTGTTTGAGATCTGCAGTAAAGTCCCCAGAACTTCTAAACGTTACGTTCGCGGGCTTTTCGCGCGAGACTTTCGGCTCCCAGCGCTCCATCGGACGCTTATATAACGGAGCATCATCGGTCAGTGCGGGATTAGGTATCTCGGCAACAACCTGCCCGTGTTCCAGTACTCGCATCATGTCTTCGGCGATCACGTGGCCGATCTCTACGGCATCTAACCCCCATTTTTCGAAGACACGAAGCACTTCTTGTTCGCGGCCTTTTTCTGCGACCAGCAACATGCGCTCCTGCGACTCGCTCAGCATGATCTCGTATGCGTTCATGCCAGTCTCGCGCTGCGGCACGCGATCCAATTCAATCTCTAAGCCAACTCGTCCACGCGCACCCATCTCGCAAGTCGAGCATGTCAGTCCAGCAGCACCCATGTCCTGAATACCAACGATGGCGCCGGTTTTCATGGCTTCAAGGCAGGCTTCAAGCAAAAGCTTTTCCATAAAAGGATCGCCGACCTGCACATTAGGACGTTTGGCCTCCGATCCTTCACTGAATTCTTCGCTGGCCATGGTCGCGCCATGAATGCCGTCACGTCCGGTTTTTGAGCCAACATAAATTACCGGATTGCCCACTCCCGCAGCCTTAGCGTAAAAGATTTCATCACGCCGGACCAGTCCCAGCGCGAACGCATTCACCAGCGGATTGCCGGAGTAGCAAGGCTCAAACTTGGTTTCGCCGCCGAGATTGGGAACTCCGAAACAGTTGCCGTACGAAGCGACCCCGCTGACCACGCCTTCGAATGTCGAGTGGTTCTTGTGAAGTTCAGTCTGTGTCGGATTGCCACTTTTGTTCGCGGCCTTTGACGCTGTGATTGGCCCAAAGCGAAGTGAATCCATCACTGCAACCGGACGCGCTCCCATCGTAAAAATATCCCGCAGGATGCCGCCGACTCCCGTGGCCGCACCTTGAAAAGGCTCAATAAACGAAGGATGGTTATGGGATTCAATCTTGAATGCGCAAGCCCAGCCGTCGCCGATGTCGATGATGCCGGCATTCTCGCCCGGCCCTTGCAGCACACGCTTGCTGCGCGTCGGCAGCCGCTTCAAATGAACGCGTGACGACTTGTACGAGCAGTGCTCGCTCCACATCACGCTGAAAATTCCCAACTCGGTACGCGTGGGTTCGCGTCCACCTAAAAGCGTTTTAACTTTCTCGTATTCGTCGAGCGTAAGCCCGTGTTCGCGGATGACCTCAGGTGTAAAGGCAGGTGTGGATGTGAGCGCCATAAAGGGGAATCTCTATTGTCGCATTTCACGGCGAGACTGGATAGAGAAGATTGGCGGCGTAAAAATGCTGCCTTATTTGGGTCTTATTTCCGCGCGGGTGGCGGCATGTTTGCGAAAGCAGAACGGAACTTCGGATTTCCATGTATTTTCATCGCCCAGTTACTTTTTCCGTCGGTGACCAGGTAAACATTGAAGCCCATCTGCCACAAGCCTTCAATGCTGATGGAATTGGAATCGGTCTGGAATAGCTGCTTTGCCCAATCAGCGTCGGCATGGGGATTATGAATCACCAGAGCCGGACCGCCTGGGAAACTCTCTTCATCCGTCGCGAAAATGTCGCCGCCGAATCTGGCCTGGACCCGCGGAAGCAGCGCCTTTCTTCGATCCGGACTATCCAGATGGCGGATTTCTTCTTTGGGCGATGTAATCGGTGCTGAAGGTGTCCCAGCTGCTGCGGATGTTGAAGGTTGCGGCGCGGCCACGATCTGCAGAATTACGCTTTCTGGATCGCGATAGACCATCGCGAATCGGCCAGTATTCATCATGTAATTGAACCAGTCCGGGGGCGGCGCAGCCGGATAGTCGCCGATAAAAACGTAACTCACTCCTTGAGGCTCGACCGGAGCAAATGCATTCGTGATGGCGGTTGCGGGATCCTGTTCTTGGCGGCGCGACAGGCGCTCATTCAGATGTCCGAGGTCTGGATGCACGTCAAGCAAGTAAATGGGATCCAGTCCGGAGACATAGCGATGCGACGTATCATAGAAAAACAACTTCGGAAAGTCCGACCAGTTGATGTCGTAGATCAGCGTGCCTGCCGGAATGTTCGCGGTCATCCACTTGGTAGCCGCTTGATAGTGGTCGGCATTTTTGGTCGCAACGCGTACAGTGAAATGTGTTTGCCGGAAGTTGTATACGAAAGCGGCAACCAATATTAAAGCTGTCAGCGCCATCAGGGGCATTGACATAGTCCGCCGGTCTGCCGCAACAGGTTCACCATGGAGCTCACGTCGCGCCGACACTTCCTGAAGCGTAAACGCCGCGAAAAGAATGGCGAACGGCGGCCAATATTCCATGAAGCGCACAAATCGCATGGTCATCAGCAGCAGAAAGCTGGAGAACAGCAGGAACAGAAGGGGACGCTGCAGATAAACGCGATCCCGTACTCGCACATCGGACGCCTCGCGCGATGGCGACCAAGATGACGATAACGACAGGAGATATCCGAATGCGATAAATCCTATGACCGTCGCCGCGCAAGAAATCATTGCGCCATCGAGAAACTGCCAGGCCGGCAATGACGACCATTCCGATCCCACGACGGCTTGCGCATTGGCCGCCCCCGACTTCAACGTCAGGTGCTCAAAAAACAATTTCGCATTCTGGGGAAAATAAGGATGAACTATGAATCCAGCAATGGTTCCCAGCGCAGTCCACACTACGGGTTTCCACTCGATGCGCCGTTCCGTCCAGAACGCGACCACGACCCAGACTGCGACCAGCACACCCAGCAGCACGAATAAGTTGTAGGTCCATACATAAAGAAATGCCGCGGGAGCGAGCCACGCATATTTACGTTCCAGCAGCAGAACGATTCCAGCAACGATGAACAGAATCGAAATGCTCGAAGCGCGTGTCATGCTCAGCCGGACATAAAATATCCATGAACATGAAAGCAGCGCCGCCAGCCACAGCATGGGATAGCGCACCCGGTAGCGTAGTATCAGCCAATAAAGCGCGAACACTGCCAAAGTTGCAAATGCCGCCGTTCCGATTTTCGCTCCGAGGCGCAGATCGCTGAACCAGGTGAAGGGAATCAGCAGGAGGTGATAGAGGAAATGCTGGTCCGCATAATTCGATGCGCTCAGGGTGGTGAGCGGCAGCCATGTGAACTTTGGTAGATGCCCGTGGCGGAGGCCGTCCCATAGCAGGCGGCTCCACTTAATGTGATAGTAGCCATCGAAGTCGCCACAGCAGACACTGGACACCGAAAATTGCAGCCACGAAACCACAGTGGCAATGGCGAACGCTCCCACCGCCCAATTAATAATTCCCGCGGAGTCGCTTGGCGGCGAAAGGCGGGAAGGCGTGTCCAGTTTGGGTGGCGCGCTATGCATCCCGACTACCCTAACGAACTATGCCAACTGATGCAAGCGGATAGCGGTGCTTGTGTGGCGCGGACACTCCTGTCCGCGAAATGTCAGGCGGCGACCCACCTTTTGATTTTTAAGTGTGGGCATCACGAATCTTTTGGATGACGATAGCTAACCATAAAACCCTTCAGTACCCCATTCCATTGCAAGTAAACGTGTATGTACTGCTGGGGGGCGGCGTAAAAAGAGTTGTCAGCCGGAAGTCTGGGTACCGCATGCCTCGATGGTTGCGCCGCCGGTCATCTGAATATTGCCCGCGACGTAGCCTTCGATCGAATGTGTGACCTGTGGCGTGAACCATGGCACGCTGGTCACGATATGCACATTGGGGTGCAAATATAGATGGACCACTGCATTTTTTTCCATGAAACGGGTTGGAGAGACAGGGTTGCAGCCCCGTAAATGCTGTGGCATCAATGTTGCCAGTAAAGGACGTCGACCTATACGGCGCGTTGATCTGTGCGCAGATATCAGGCGCACCGGCAAACTGGGAGGCGTCCAGGAACATCGGGCTGGAAACGGGCGTGCTGGTGCCAACGCCGACAATGGGCTGTCCTTGGCTAAATGTTTGCCCAGAGGCAAATGGTAAGCAGAGGAGCAGGAATAACGGAAACAAGCTAAGGAAGCATGAGTTGCGCAAGCGAAACAGTGGGCCGGACAAGACCATTGGCACCCTCCTGAAAACGTTGGGCGTTCTTAGAGAAAGCAAATGTAGCAGTCCGCTATGATCTAGTGAATAACAAAAACGGTACCTTTCTTAAATGCTCCTCCATCCCCGCTGGTCCCAAAGATTGCGCCGCTGTTCCCAAAGATCAAGGCTCCGAGCAAGTAACAAGGGTCGCCGTGGTTGTTGAAAAAATCATACTCACTCTCCAACCATGAACCCGCCTGCAGTCGGTACACCGATCCACACACCGCGCCAGTATCTGTTCCGTAAACATTGCCGAATTGGTCCAATGTCGGGCTCGCATAGGGCGATTCGTCGCTATTCTTGGAAAAAGCATAGATCACCTTTTCCGTCCACTCACCCTGTAACGAAGGCATCATTTCGAAAACATATCCGTATCCACCGGAGACAGTCCCATAAAGATTGCCTGATGAATCAAACACAACCCCTGCTCTCGGACAACTGTTGAGTGGAAAGCTGTGGAGTACATTTTCCGTCCATCCACCGCCCTGCTGCGAAGACGGCGAAAGTTCGAAGACCGTGCCGCCGCCGGTCGACCCTCCGATGCACGTCGTTCCATAGAGATTACCAACCAAATCAAAAATCAAATCGGAGAACGGGAGCCCGCCATCATTCTGTCCCGAGAACTGATAAAGATTTGCGTAGCTCCAAGTGCCACTCTTATCCTGCGGGGGCGATAGTTCAAAAGCCACTCCTCCGAATAATGTGCTCCCGCCACCCGCAGCCGTGCCGTAGAGGTTTCCCGCTCCATCGAAAACAAGACCGGCCGCCGGAAAGGCTGCACCGTCGACGCCCGTAAAACTGTAGAGAACGGTTTCCGTCCATCCCCCCCTGCACTGGCGACAACTCAAAAACAACGCCGCAACCCGTGTCGTGTCCACCACCATTTCGACACAAATCGTTGCCCAAATCTCCGCCTAAGCCAGTGGTGCCATACAAGTTCCCCTGTTGATCGGAGATTAACTTGCCTGTAGGCAAGGCACCATCACTTTCTCCGGAAAAGCGGTACAACACGGTTTCCGTCCATTGTGCCGTTAAACCTGAGGGCGGCGACAACTCAAAGACCGTACCACACCCGTAAACCACCGTGAGGCACATAGATCTTCCTCCGTACTCGGTTGTGCCATAAAGGTTGCCACTGCTATCCGCTAGCAGGCCAGCATAAGGGAAGTTTCCATCGCTCTTGCCTGCGAAGCTGTGCAGCACCTGGGCGTGCGGACCAGCAGCCGAAGCAAACAAGGTATTCACCCATAGAACAACAAGAAGAAAAACGGAGTTCACAAAGTAATTTTTCATCACATCACTCCCAACGCCGCCATCGGCTTCCTTGAAAGTCTAACGCCCAGCCTCATCTCCAATCAAGAAAATAGCGGTATTCCTTCCCATTTCGGGAACTGCCCAACTATTTTTAGTCTTTCTTCACTTTTCTCTTGACCTCGCAATTTGAAAAGCGCACGGTGAATTTATAAGCATTACGCACCACCCCTTAACCAATGGCGACCAACACCAATCGAGCGTTCGATCAGCGGCCGATCAAACAAACAATCGGACGCCAGATCAGACGACCGATCGAAATAAACAAAAGCCGTTGGAGCCGAAACTTCATTCATAACGCCATTGTTTTCTTTATTTTGACTCCAACTCTTTTGTTCTCTTTATTTTGCAAACTTTCATTCCGTAACCCGTTTCTTTTCAATATCAAATTCATAAATTTATTCTCGAGGCTTCATTCATGGACACTCCTGTTTGCACTCCAATCAACTTCTCCGACCCGAGGTATGGGTGGTACCGTTTCCTAAACTTTGGGTTCAGTTCGGATTGGCGCGCCTAGATGCGGAAAATTCTCGAACATTTTGATCGCAGCGGTAAACGGTTGCGCCACCTAAAAGCCTAAATGGCTCACAGCGGCGTCGATAGAAAAGCGTATCGGTACCACGGCGGCGAGAGACGATCGCGGACAAGAGTGTCCGCGCCACACAATCGGCTACTCCATAATCAAGCGCGTGATTCCCTGCCACCACGCAGGATTGTGCCGCCACATATATACCGAGAGGCTTTGTCCGACGATCAACAATGGCAACGCATAGACATAGACTTTGTGGACGCGCTTTTCGACAAACAAATCGCGCGCGACGCCAAGTAGGATCAGCAGGTCAATGCACGGGAAGAAGAGATTATTGTTGAACAGGAAGTCGAAGCGGCCAAGTGGCGCGTCCATCAGGCCGCAGGTCGCGATGAAGATGAGCCGGCGGTGAAACTCCGGCCGCTTGCGCCAAAGGATGGCCAGTCCAACGAGGACGCCAAAGGCAATCATGTCATAGAACGGGACGCTCAGAAAAGCGTCGCCGCCAGTCTGGTGGAGCGTGACCGTGTCAAAGCGATCCATCACGACGGCCGTCCTAAAGCCAAGCAGAACCATCGCGGTGGCAAGCCCGGTGCCAAACCATCCTATGAAGCGATGCCAGCTGACTTTGCGGACGCGGACCAGCGTGGACTGCGCAATGAAGAAGACGATCCATGCAGAGAAAGCTGCGCCATGAAACCAAAGGAGCAAAGGCCGCGGCACGGCGGGATGGAAAAGGTTTTGGTTAACCGTGCGCTGGAAACCGGTGACCACGATGGCGGCCAGCATCAACGACATTCCGAAATAAAAGTAGCGCTGCAAGAATTTATTGGGAGCGGGCGCGGTCATCATTATTCGTCGCGAATCGGCGCGCTCTGAGTTGGCGGAGATGGCGGGATTTCCCATAGCGTGTTTGACCTCTATTTATATCCGCGCGAGGATACACCCGGAACGCCCGGTTGGTCACCTATTTCGCAAGCGCCACGCCAGCCGCATCGCCTGTCCGCACTGGAGTAGTCGGCAAGGAGAGCCTGCCTGCATTGGCAGAAGTTCGATGAATGGGTGGCAAATCTACAGATCCCAAGAGGAAAAGGCTGTCGAGATTTCTCTCAACAGCCTTTATTTATGCCGGCAACTACCTACTCTCCCACACACTTATCGCGTGCAGTACAATCGGCCCAGCGGGGCTTAACTTCCGTGTTCGGGATGGGAACGGGTGGATCCCCCGCGGTAATATCACCGACAAATCGTAGCAGCCAGTTGCAAAAGCAACTTCAAGCCGCAAACTTGAGACGTTTGCGCGGCGTCTGAGCCGCGCGTCGAAATCCCGAGCGTTGGTTTGCGAGAGATCTCTACGCCAAATTGATGTCGTTTAAAACCTGACTCAATTGTAAAAGAACGTGAGGATGCGATACCTCACAACTGAATAGATTGGGTTTAGCTTTGTTGTTGGCTTTGAGGCCAACTTTATATATCAGCCAGATTACATAGGCTTGTCGTCGGCGCACAGTTGGCAGTTGTTGTTTCATTACGTCCAGTTTCTGACGTCGAACCTACAACGTTGTCATTTTCATTCAGTTTCGAATTGAAAGTTGAAAACTGGTACTGTCAACTGTTTTACTGCACCGAGTAAATTCTATGGTCAAGCCGAACGGGCGATTAGTACAGGTAAGCTTCGCACATCACTGCGCTTCCACATCCTGCCTATCAACCAGGTAGTCTTCCTGGGCCCTTCATTACCCTTAAGGGTTGGGAGATCTTATCTTGAGGAGTGCTTCCCGCTTATATGCATTCAGCGGTTATCACAACCGAACTTCGCTACCCAGCTATGCCATTGGCATGACAGCTGGAACACAAGGGGTTCGTCCATCCCGGTCCTCTCGTACTAAGGACAGGCCCTCTCAAATCTCCTGCGCCCACAACAGATAGGGACCGAACTGTCTCGCGACGTTCTGAACCCAGCTCACGTACCGCTTTAATAGGCGAACAGCCTAACCCTTGGAACCTTCTACAGCTCCAGGATGCGATGAGCCGACATCGAGGTGCCAAACCGCTGCGTCGATATGAACTCTTGGCAGCGATCAGCCTGTTATCCCCGGCGTACCTTTTATCCGTTGAGCGATGGCCCTTCCATGCAGAACCACCGGATCACTAACGCCTACTTTCGTATCTGCTCGTCTTGTAGGACTCGCAGTTAACCACGCTTATGCGTTTGCACTCGTCGGCTGATTTCCAAACAGCCTGAGCGTAGCTTCGCGCGCCTCCGTTACCGTTTAGGAGGCGACCGCCCCAGTCAAACTACCCGCCTTACTATGTCCTCTTCCCGGTTAACGGGAATAAGTTAGAACCACAGATCTCGCAGGGTGGTATCTCACCGGTGGCTCCTCCAAACCCGAGAGTCTGGAATCAAAGCCTCCCACCTATCCTGCGCAGCAAGGGCCATAGTTCATAGTAAAGGTGTAGTAAAGGTGCACGGGGTCTTTCCGTCTAGTTGCGGGCAACCGGCATCTTCACCGGCACTACAAGTTCGCCGTGTCACTCATTAAGACAGTCGCACTTTCGTTACGCCATTCGTGCAGGTCGGAACTTACCCGACAAGGAATTTCGCTACCTTAGGACCGTTATAGTTACGGCCGCCGTTCACTGGGGCTTCAGTTCAAAGCTTCGCCTTGCGGCTAACCTCTCCCTTTAACCTTCCAGCACCGGGCAGGCGTCAGCCCCTATACGTCGTTTTCGACTTTGCAGAGACCTGTGTTTTTGTTAAACAGTCGCAGTGCGCATTTCTCTGCGGCCTCTTCGGGCTATGAACCCTAGTGAGGCACCCCTTCTCCCGAAGTTACGGGGTTAATTTGCCGAGTTCCTTAACAAGTGTTCTCACGAGCGCCTTTGGATATTCTCCTCGTCTACCTGTGTCGGTTTGAGGTACGGTTCCCTTATGTTCTCCTTAGAGGATTTTCTTGGCAGTGTGGAATCGGCAGCTTTCACCCATACGGGTTACTGCTTTGCGTCTCAGTGATAGCTTCTTCGCGGATTTACCTACGAAAAACACCTTACACGCATCGACCGTCATAGCCATAGGACGGCCTGCTTATCCTTCTGCGTCTCCCCATCGTAATAACGACCACAAGGAAGGTCCGGAATATTAACCGGATGTCCATCAGTTACGCCTTTCGGCCTCACCTTAGGGACCGCCTGACCCTGAGCGGATTAACCTTTCTCAGGAAACCTTAGACTTTCGGCGCGGAGGGTTCCCACCTCCGTTATCGCTACTTATGCCGGCAGGGTCTCTTCTCAACCGTCCACCAGTCTTCTCAGTCTGGCTTCAAACTATTGAGAATGCTCTCCTACCACGCATCGAAGTTAATCGATGCATTCGCTGCTTCGGTAACAAGCTTAAGCCCCGTTAAATTATCGGCACCGGACCGCTTGACCAGTGAGCTATTACGCTTTCTTTAAAGGATGGCTGCTTCTAAGCCAACCTCCTGGCTGTCTGGGCGTTCCGACTTCCTTTCCCACTTAGCTTGTATTTTGGGACCTTAGCAGGCGATCTGGACTGTTTTCCTCTCGACGACGAAGCTTAGCCCCCGCCGTCTGACTCCCGGATTGGTTGTTCAATGGCATTCGAAGTTTGATTGGATTCAGTAAGCTGGAAAGCCCCCTAGTCCATTCAGTTCTCTACCACCACGACAAATCATCCGAGGCTAGCCCTAAAGCTATTTCGGAGAGAACGAGCTATCACGGAATTTGATTAGCCTTTCACCCCTACCCTCAGCTCATCGGAGCTTTTTTCAACAAACACCCGTTCGGCCCTCCAGTAGGTGTTACCCCACCTTCAGCCTGGCCAAGGGTAGATCATCCCGCTTCGCGTCTATTCCTGCCAACTATATCGCCCTATTCGGACTCGCTTTCGCTACGGCTCGCTTTACGCTTAACCTTGCTGACAAGAATAACTAGCCGGCTCATTATGCAATAGGCACGCGGTCAGACTTTTCGCTTACGCGACATAGTCCTCCCACCGTTTGTAGGCACATGGTTTCAGGTACTATTTCACTCCCCTCGCTGGGGTTCTTTTCGCCTTTCCCTCACGGTACTGGTTCACTATCGGTCAGAAGCTAGTATTTAGCCTTACGGGATGGTCC